>JAGBLM010000084.1 GCA_017635415.1 Succinivibrio sp.
AAGCTTAAGAGCCTTTACCCTGATATAGGTCGTAATCAGGAACTAAGAAAACAGCTTAGACAGAAGAAGTCCCAGATAAAATAGGTCGAGATTTTAAAGAACCCCTACTAAGTTAATCTGCAGGTTAACTAAAAATATGATTGAGACGTTACACTAGGCAAACTTTTCACAGGAAGTTCAGTCACACCTTTTGACCTCAAACAGCGACAGGTCTTTGCCGTTTATGACAACGGCTTCAGAGAATATCAGAGTAAAACAGTCAGGCAGATAAAAACGGAAAACGAGTCTCTGCTGAACAGGATCTGGCTTATCAGTGATTTTACCTATGAACAGCAGCAGAAGATCATCGATCCTTTTATCATTCACTTTATTGCCCTCTGCGGTCCCCTGCCCGCCTCTGAGAATACTCATGATCTGTACAGCGGCGGTCTGGTAAGGCACTCACTTACAGTATGTGTCAATGCCCTGCATCTTCTTGAGCGTAGCAGATATACAAAAGAGGAGTGCAGAGCCTACGATGCGGCGATTGTCTACGCAGCCCTGGCCCACGACCTGGCAAAAATCTATACCGACTGTGAGATAAGAGGTGAAGACGGTACTGTCTATCAGCCCTTTGACACTGATTTTGAGACTTTTGCCCAAGAACATGCCCGCAGTTTTTTCTATATCAGATTCCTGCCTCAGCGTTCCACACAGCATAAGAATTGCCTCACTCAGAACAGCACCCTGCTGCTCAAAGATAACCATGCCATTACAGATCTGATGTCTGCCTGTCTTAACAAGGAAGAAGTCTTAAATGGCAGTAATGAGATCTGGGATCTTGTCAGACAGGCTGATACCAGAACTTTATACGCGGTGCAGTCTTTAGGATCCTACAGTGTTGATGTCTTCTCCTTTATCAGAGCAGAACTGTTAAGTTTTATCACCACCGGGAAATACAGCTGCAATAAGGCGGACAGTCAGCTGTTCTTTATTCCTCAGGGACTGCTGGTAAGACGTGACAGTGAAGTTTACGACGAACTGCATGCCACGCATTTTGCCCTTACCCACGGTTTTGCATTAGGCCTAGGCTACGAGGATGCTGACAGATTCAGCATAAGTCTGCGTTCAAGCGGAATGGTAGCCCTGTGCAGCGCTCACGCGGCCTTTTCCTGGCACAGACTCTTACTTGACGGCAGGATGATATATGTGGAGGGACTGGTCCTTCTCATCAAGAGGCCCGAAGGAATTCCGTGCTGTGACTGGTATCCCAGAGGCAGACAACCTTTTGAGATAGAAGAACTCCTGCAGGACCTTGAAGAGCAGGAAGGCCGTCCAGCGGTAAGTCTGACGCTCAAACATCCCTATGATTTCATAAGAAAGTTTGACCTTGATGATCTTGCTACAGATGAAACGGTCTATGGCAAAACTACTGAGTAAAAGAACGCACTGACAAAGAAAAACTGTCAGTTAAAGCGCAGAGAAAAAATTAAAAGTGACAGGGAAGCACTGCAAACGGCAAAAGAAGCTGCCCAGCATCTTCAAATCATTACTGACGGTAAGACTGATGATGAGGTGTCTGACAGTAACGGTACGGCACCGGCAGAACCCCAGGATAAACAGCAGGTCATCAGTTTTAAACAAGATCTGGGTATAAACGGAGACGGGATAGCCCTTCTCCCCAGACGGGGAAGAGGCAGACCAAAAGGGTCACGTAACAGGAAGACACTTGAAAAACCTGTAAGTGATGCAAATAATTCATTAAATGTCAATGAGTAATTATCAAATTGCTTAATTTTATTAGTTATTGCTAATTCCTGTTAGCTATATCTAACTTTTGGATATAATAACCTCGTTATCAATCTGAATAAGACGACGTACTTATATCACAGGAGCTGAAAAACATGGCAAACATCGTCAGAATTACAGGTCGCGAAATAATCGATTCCCGCGGCAATCCAACCGTAGAAGCAGAGGTAGTCCTTGATGACGGCAGCGTAGGTCTTGCAGCCGCACCTTCAGGTGCCTCCACCGGTTCACGCGAGGCACTTGAACTGCGTGACGGTGATCAGAACCGTTTTGGCGGCAAGGGAGTACTCAGGGCAGTCGCCGCAGTCAGCAATGAGATTGCCGCGGCTCTGAAGGGAAGGAATGCCGCAGAACAGGCTGAACTTGATGAACTTATGATTAGACTTGACGGCACAGACAATAAATCAAGATTCGGTGCCAATGCCATTCTGGCAGTCTCCCTGGCTATTGCTAAGGCTCAGGCGGCATCCTGCGGACTGCCTCTTTATGCCTATATTGCCAGACTCAACGGAACCGAAGGTCAGTATTCCATGCCGCTGCCCATGATGAATATTCTCAACGGAGGCAAGCATGCGGATAATAATGTTGACATTCAGGAGTTCATGATACAGCCTGTCGGTGCCAAAACTCTGCGCGAAGCTGTCAGAATGGGCGCTGAAGTCTTTCACTCGCTGCAGAAGGTATTAAAGTCCAAAGGTTATAACACCAGCGTCGGTGATGAAGGAGGATTTGCACCTGACCTTAAATCAAATGTCGAGGCCTTTGAGTGCATTAGGGAAGCGGTGGAAAAAGCAGGCTATGACTTCGGCAGGGATATCACCCTGGCGATGGACTGCGCATCATCGGAGTTCTACAACGCAACCTGCGGCACCTATGAACTCACAGGAGAAGGCAAGACCTTCACTTCAGAGGAATTTACCCAGTATCTCAAAGAGATCTGCGACAGGTATCCGGTCATTTCCATTGAGGACGGTCAGAACGAGTCTGACTTTGACGGCTTCAAGCATCAGACAGAGGTTTTAGGTGATCATATCCAACTTGTCGGCGACGACCTGTTTGTTACCAATACCAAGATCCTGAAGGAAGGCATACAAAAAGGTATTGCCAATGCCATTCTGATCAAATTCAACCAGATTGGCACACTTACTGAAACCCTGGCGGCAATAAAGATGGCCAAGGACGCAGGTTACGCAACCATCATCTCTCACCGCTCTGGAGAAACAGAAGATACCACCATAGCTGATCTTGCGGTGGGCACTGCGGCAGGACAGATCAAAACAGGTTCGCTGAGCCGCTCTGATCGGGTCGCCAAATACAACCGCCTGATCCGCATTGAGGAAGAACTTAAAGACAGAGCCCCGTTTGCAGGACTTGGGGCGGTGCACGGACAGCAGTAAAAGCTGAGACCTGACAAATCAAACCGGGAACACGTCAGTCCGTCAGTTTTTATCCTGACGGACTGCTTTTTTACCCGCTCGGTAAATCACAAACACCCAAAAATCTTCTCTGCAGAAAACAGGCTGTTTCTCCATATCAGTTTTAAAAGCATAATAAGGCACAGCTGACATTCTCTTGTGGACATCAGGCTCAATCTTCCGACAGCAGTGGTGATTTTTATAGGACCCCGCACTTGAAAAAAAATCTGTCCGTCACCATGTCAGAATAGAATCAGTTAAGAAAAGATCCTTATTCAGGAAAACTTGTTTATATGGATAATAATGACATTTCCTATCCAAAGGAAACCAAAAATACCAAAGTAGCTGCAAGCATTAAAGAACTGGCAAGAAAGATATCCAGTCTTGTTGAGGGCAACGCAGGCAGTACTGATAATGAAGAAAACGGCTCCGCAGACGAACGGGGAAGAAAACTTGTAACAGACTCCTTCCCCGGTGAGGTGTTTGTGATTCCCACCTATGGCAGACCTGTCATGCCGAGTCAGATTGCTCCTGTGCAGCTGACTTCTGAATGGGAAGAAATCCTTATGAAGGTTGCCGAGAGTGAGGCGAAGGTTTTTGCTATCTTCTCCCTGGGAGACAAGCCTGCGAACACGCATGTTATTGAACCATCCGATTATCCTCTGACAGGAACTCTGGTCCGGCTTCTGCACGCCAAAACCACTCCTGATGAAGTCCACTTTATCTGTGAGGGTTTATGCCGTGTACGTATTGAGAAATGGATTGACTACAAGAAAAAATCCCTTGCCTCCGTCAGTTATCCTAAAACACTTTACCCGGAGCGGGATTCAGATGACGATATCCAGGTTAAGGCCTATGCCATGTCGCTGGTATCCTCGATACAGGAACTGCTGCCGCTCAATCCTCTTTATACCGAGGAGATGAGACAGTATCTGCTGCGCTTCAATCAGAATGATCCTTCCATGCTTGCTGACTGTGCCGCTTCGATTACCACCAGTTCCGTCAGCGAACTGCAGCATGTTCTTGATACTCTGAACGTGCTTGAAAAACTGCGTTTTTCAAGCAGTCTGATCAAAAAAGAACTCAAGGCGGCAAAACTTCAGGACAAGATTAAAGGTTCAGTAAGCGATAAGCTGACCAAGCGTCAGCGCGACTATTTCCTGCGCGAACAGCTTTCGGAGATTCAGAAGGAGCTGGGCACCAAACTCGACGACAAAAGTGCCGATGCCCTTGAATTTCAGAAAAGGATTAAGAAACTTAATCCTCCCAAGCATATTAAAGAGCGTTTTGACAGCGAAATCAAAAAACTGCAGGTGCTCGAGTCAGGATCTCCTGAGTACGCGGTAACACGTAACTATCTTGATGTCCTTACCACCATTCCGTGGGGAAAGGAGGCCCGGGAAGATATCAATCTTGACAAGGCCAGAGAAATTCTCGACAGAGATCATGAGGGTCTTAAGGATGTCAAAGACCGTATCGTTGAGTTTCTCGCCGTAGGCAAATTAAAAGGCGGTACCAGAGGTTCAATCATCCTCTTCGTCGGACCTCCGGGAGTGGGCAAAACCTCAATCGGCAAATCAATTGCCAAGGCACTGAACCGTCCGTTCTTCCGACTGTCCTTAGGCGGCGTGGATGATGAGTCGGTGATCAAAGGTCATCGCAAAACCTACATCGGATCCATGCCGGGTAAAATGGTACAGGCTCTGCGCGAAACCAGGGTTATGAATCCTGTGATCATGCTTGATGAAATTGACAAACTGTCACACTCGTATCAGGGCGATCCGGCGGCAGCACTGCTTGAAACGCTTGATCCGGAGCAAAACAGCAACTTCCTCGATCATTATCTTGATGAGAAACTCGATCTGTCTGGCTGTCTGTTCATTTGTACCGCCAACACCTCTGAAGGTATGCCGCCTGCCCTGCTGGATCGCATGGACCCTATCAGACTTTCAGGCTATATTGCCGAAGAGAAACTGAAGATCGCAAAGAATCATCTGGTACCGAGAGGACTTAAAGAGGCACACATCAAAAAGACTCAGCTCAAACTGTCTGATGAGGTGTTAAAAAAGATTATCGATGAATATGCCAGGGAAAGCGGAGTGCGCTCTTTAGAACGGGCTATCGACAAGGTTATCCGCAAAGCGGCGGTAAGGCTTGTTGAGGGCGAAAAGAGTGTTACCGTCACTGAGGATAACATCGAGGAACTGCTCGGTACTGCACCGTTCCGCAGAGAGAAAACCATCAGCGGACTGGGAGTAATCACCGGTCTGGCATGGACCTCCGTCGGTGGAGCGACCCTGCCGGTCGAATCATCACTTATCAACCGTGAGACCAAGGGCTTCCAGCTGACCGGCTCTTTAGGCGACGTCATGAAAGAGTCCGCCCAGATAGCCTTCAGTTATATTCAGGCCAATATCGGGCGCTATGACAAAGACAAGAAGGATTTCTTCAAAAAGGCATTTATTCACCTGCATGTTCCTGAAGGAGCAACGCCCAAGGACGGACCCAGTGCCGGAGTAACCATGGCCTCCTCACTACTGTCCCTTGCCTTAGGAGTCGCACCTGAGAAAGGCTATGCCATGACAGGGGAACTGTCTCTTACCGGACAGGTTCTGGCTATCGGAGGACTGCGTGAAAAAACCATCGCAGCCCGTCGTGTCGGGATTTTCAATATCATCTGTCCTAAAACCAACGAAGGCGATGTTAAGGAACTCCCACCTGAGGTTTCAAAGGGTGTTACCTTCTACTACGCCGATACCTATGACGATGTGGCAAGAATAATCTTCCCGTCAGTGGTCAGGAGCACAGGACCGGCACCGAAGACGACACGAGGCAGAAGTCGTGGTGGAAAACGCTGATCCTGCAGAATAGTCTCATCACTGATGAGACTATTTTTTTATAGGGCTGATCCGCCTGTGGACAGCACCAGGCGAATCGACAGAAGAACAGAAAACAGTGCCATAAAGATGATCATATAAACTGCTGATGGACCATAGCGCTGTATACACAGAAAAGTCATAACCACAAGTGAGAACTGATACAGATTACATATGAAAAGTTTGGTCATCAAAGTAGGAATGTGCAGTGCAAAACACTGCTTCTTATAAAAGACGGCAATGATGTATACCGTTACAGACAGGCACAAGAACTGTTTATAAAGGGCAACAGGTACACAGAACAGTCGTATTATGACCACCTGAAAATAATCGGCAAGTCCGAGGTAGGCAAGGAGCGAAAACAGTGATTTTTGCTCATGTCCCAGGTCACAAAGCAGGAAAAAGGAATATACACCATCTGTACCGAAATAGTCTCTGATCACCTCATACTCTTCCACAAGAAGAGTATGATAATCAAGCGGACCTGCGGAAAAACAGATGATAAAAAACAGTTCGACCGTCAGAAAAACCGTCAGTTTTAAGAGTCTGATAATAATCATGGTGCGTAAAGAAAAGGTATTTTCCCCTTTATGAATCTGCCATCGGCAAGGCTTGCCACATATTCAAGATCCGGCAGCTGCATTAAAGCTTCAGCAGGAAAGAGCGGACATTCCCTCATACTGACACTGCGACTGACACTCTCGCTGATGCCCAGATGCGCCTTAACATTTTCGGCTAAGGTTACTGAGGAACTTAACGTGGCCACTGTGGTTTTGGGCAATGTTGAGGCGATAATTCGTGCCGACTCAAGATCTTTAGAGCGCAGAGAAATAAGATTGTTACAGTTGCCTATGATCTGTGCAATCATGCGCTCAGAACCGCTGCGGGCAGCAAAATCCGCTGCCGTCTGCGTTGCTAGCGTCATGGCAAAACCGGCACCTCTTGACTTGTTCAGAAGCTGCAGCATCTCCTCACTGACAAGTTCTGAAGCCTCATCCACGAAGATACTCACTCTGCTCTGAGACTTTCCTGCCGCATAGATTCTGCCTGCTACAGAGGCAAGAGAAGACAGCATCAGACGACCAAGATTTGAACCGCTGACACTGTCGCTCAAACAGTGCAGAGCCGTATAGAAGACCAGTCTTTTGTCTATGATGCGGGCAAAATCAAGAACTGTTCTGTCAAAGTCGGCTTTCTTAGGTTCCAGAAGTTTCTGCAGTCTTCGCCCTGTAAGACTGTCAAGCACAGGAATTATGCCGGCGGTTATTTTCAGGTAATAACTGCTCTCATAGGCGGCTGCACCGAACACACTTTCAAGGCAGGTCTGTTCTCTTTCATTCAGAAGTTTTTTATGTCTGAGCCAGACATAAAGTCCCTTATAAAGATTAAGTCCGCTGTTTTTCCTGTCCCTGCCGTTTTCCGCCTCAGCACCTGCAATCCGCTCGTAATAGACCCGGGCCTCCTCCATGCCCTCACGGTTAATCAGTTGGCGGAAAAAGGTATAAATGGTCTCTGTATAGACGGTCGGATTGAGAAGAACAGTACGTATGGCATCCACAGTAGGTCGGTGTCCACGCAGATACAGAGTATCAATCGCATTCTTGATCCCCATATGGGCATAGGCTTTGAAACTGCTGGCGCTTCCCCCACCTTCGATAAGTGAGGCAAGCCGTGAGGCAAGCTGCCCCGAATCCTCATCAGTGCCCAGAAGGTCAAAAACGATATTGCTGTACTCATTGAGGACATCAAGTTCAAAGAAATCAGACTTTCTGAAAGTATCACAGGCATGCTTCATCCTGTTGCGTAAATCTCTGTCGCCTTTAGGGTCGAGAACAATCACCGCATCACCACGCTGCAGAGCCTGAAAGATCAGAAGTTCGAACAGTCTGGTCTTCCCCGATCCGGTAGTCCCGAACACCATGGTATGACCGCCAAGATCCTTTTCCAGAAAAAGTACCGGCTTGCTGTTGTGTCTTTCCAGTTCGTGTATGAGACCATTGCCGTGGGTTGAGAAATCCTGCACGGAACTTCCTAAACTGCCCTGTGCCATAAGAGCATACAGTCTGCGCGCGTGAGAGGGACCAAAACTGTAGCCCTGTCCGAGATAAACTAAGGTCTGCCGCTTTCTTAGCGTCAGTTTCTTCACCTTAGCATAAGAAATACGGATGAAACCTTTTTTTACCCTTTCATCTGCGCTCCTGAGCATGGAAGGTCCCATCAGAAGGAGGAAAATAACAGCCGATAGTAGAGTCAGCATATACTGTGCTTTACAATCAGCACACCAAAAGGAAACAACTTGTGGTAGTATAGCCAGTTCCGAATACAGGAAAACAGATGGCTGAGTAAACGCAGGAGTGGGTAAGGACAATCTCATCAAAGCAGTTCCTCCATTGAGGAAATGGTAACTGAGATTTTTACTCCGACCGCTGATTTAACTTTTAAAAGAAAAGTTAAGCACTCTCTCAATAAAGTTGTTTTAAGATTGAAAAACTGTTCGGTATAATGTAACTTGCAGTAAAGGAGCACGACAGTTCGATGGAAAAAAAATTAGAAAAAGTCCGCAGATTCTTAAGAAAAATAGTCAGAAAGTATCTTGTACCTTTCACTATTCTTGCCTGCGGCATGTTTGTCGCCTATAAGATTCTGCTTATCTTCATTCTCGAATAGCCGTCACCAGGAACTGTTCTGTCTTTGTTCTCTCCTGTCGGTAACAGATTCTGACACCTCGCAGCGGTGTTGTTACAGCGTATAGTCTTTGCGGACATAGTCTTCCACAGGTCCTTGCTTAGTAAATTTCTGCCGACCAGTGAACACTATCTTTCACTAACTGCTTAATCTTTCGCAATTACCGGCAAAAACTTTGCTATACTCACACTAATATGAGACGAGAACTTATTTCCTTATCAGTTATGCTTCTGCTGTGCAGTTATGCCAATGCTGCACAGCAGGGTCAGTGCGCCTTAAGTTATCGTCCCCTCACTGATGAAACTGCATTTGCCGCTGTCGGAGCACCGCTTAAAGTTGCTGACAGACACTGTCAGATGGATTTTCTGATTATTCCCTTCAGTCAGAAAGCTGCCGCCGTCACTCTGCCTAAGGGAGAATACGCTGTAACTTCACATCAGGCTGACACCCTGACTTTTTCTCTTGAGTCTACCAACGGTGACAAAGTTAAAAGCTGCCTGATGTGTGACCCCATATCAGGTCTTGAGGTCAAAGGCAGAAGCAGAGATACGCTGTGCGTTGTCTCAGGACTTAATGTTCACTCCTGTGCACCGGCAGGATCAGTAAGTTTTGCCGTCACGAAGAAGGAGAAAACCGATGTCAACCTGTGTACACCGGGTCTGGTCTATTTCGGTCGTGACGGTAACGAACTGAAATTCGCCATAAACGACTGTCAGGAAAAAAGCAGACCGATACTGTCGTATGATCTGCGTTACGGAAACATCATCCGTTTTCTTGATGAGCAGTTTTACGTCATGTCTGCTGACAATCAGGGTATTTACTTCAAACGGCTTGAACCTGCGGTAAAACGTAAGAACGAACTGTGAACACGATGACACTTTTTACTTGTGAACTTATCGAACTATGCTGATTAAAGTTATTGAATTTCTTCCGGTTATCGCCTTCTTCGTAAGCTACAGGCTAACCTCTGACATGATAACCGCCACGGCAATTGTCATCGGTGCCTGCCTTCTCTCAACAGTAGCTGAATATCTTCTCACCAGAACACTGTCACGCATGCAGGTCTTTCTTGCCGGAGCCATTATTCTGTTCGGCGTGCCGACCGTCCTGCTCAACGATCCGCAGATCATCAAGTGGAAGGTTACGGTGGTTAATCTTATCCTCGCTTCTGCTATTTTTGTCTGTCAGTATCTGCTACACCGGAATCCTTTTTCCTATCTCTTCGGCAGGGAGATTCCACTGCCGCCTGAGGCCTTTGGCAAACTCGCGGTATGGTGGATGTTTTATTTTGTCTTTGCCGCAGGACTTAACCTGGTCATAGCGTTCTGTCTTCCGACTCTTTTCGGTATTGACGAAAAGCAAGCAGAATCACTCTGGGTTGACTATAAAACCTTTGGCAACGCAATCTTGAACTTCATTTTTGCCCTGATCTGCGGCTTCTGGCTATTCAGAACCTATCCACAGCTTTTTCAGGATCTGAAGGAAGACAAGCAGGAAAAAACGGAAAATAACAAATAAGAGGGAAGTATTATGCCTGATATGAATTACGGCAATATCAAGTATGCAGTTATACCGGTTGCGGGATTAGGAACCAGATTATTACCAGCAACCAAGGCCATTCCAAAGGAAATGATGCCAGTTGTCGACAAGCCGCTTATCCAGTACGTGGTTGCTGAGGCGGTGGCGGCCGGTATCAAGAATATTGTGCTCGTTACACACTCTTCCAAAAATGCCATCGAAAACCATTTTGATACTTCTTTTGAACTTGAAGCAACCCTGGAAAAGCGTGTTAAAAGACAGCTTCTTGAGGAAGTGCAGAACATTATTCCTAAAGATGTGACCATCATGCATGTACGTCAGGGTGAAGCAAAAGGTCTGGGACATGCCATTGCCTGCGCCATGCCGATTGTCGGCAAGAATCCTTTTGCGGTTCTCCTTCCTGACGTGATTATTGATGACGCCAAAGCAGATCCGCGCAATGACAATCTGGCCGCAATGGTTAAACGCTTTGAGGAAACCGGTGCCTCGCAGATCATGGTAGAAAAGGTCCCGCACAGCGACGTCAAATCATACGGTATTGTAGATATTCAGGGCAAGGAACTGATCCCGGGCGACAGTGCACCTATAAGCAGCATTGTGGAAAAACCGAAAGAGGAAGAGGCACCATCGGACTATGCCGTTGTCGGCAGATATGTACTGCCAGCTGAAATCTGGCCACTGTTCCGCCGTACCCCGATTGGCGCGGGCGGGGAGATTCAGCTTACTGATACCATTGCGATGCTGATGTCCATAGAGGAGGTTGATGCCTTCGCCATCAAAGGCTGTTCTCATGACTGCGGCAACAAGTTAGGCTATGCCATGACCTTTGTCGAGTACGCACTGCGCAATCCGACTCTGGCAGAAAAACTGCAGGATTTCATCAAATCCATCATCAAGTAGACGGTCAGACGCAGATCTTGACTGCTTTGGCAGACTACGGGCAGAAAATACTTCTTTTCTGCCCGTAGTCTGTCTTTAAAAAATCTAACCTCCTCAATCTGATACATTTTCTGCAGATCTCGTTCACCTGTTGCAAAAAACTTTTCCTGTAGTAAATTAGCCCTTGGCATAAAGGTATGCCCGAACAAACAGAAAAGGCAGACCGGTTTTGTCTGTTCTCTAAAAAATTTAAGGAAGCTTATGTCACAACACAAAATATCCTATAAGGAAAAATTCCGCCTCATGGACCGGGAGGCTCTCTCGACCCTAATCTGCGCCGTGGTTATAACCGCGGTCTTCTGGCTTTCCATTTTCCTTCTGAAGGATTATCAGACCACCCTGCTTAAGATGCCGCTGTGGTTTGTTGTTTCCTGCATTGGAGGCTATCTGCTTTCAGTGATAGGAGTGATTTTTATTGTCAGACGTTATTTTGTAAACTTCGACCTTGATGATGAGGATGAAAACAATGCAAATCGCTAATCCTGCCATCATACCGGTTTTAATTTTCCTCGTTGTACTGCTGATCATTGGCTTTATCTGCAATATGGCGCTGAACAGGTCAGGAGATTTCCAGAAGGATTATTTCGTGGCCAACCGATCCTTAGGAGGAATTGTACTGGCCATGACTCTGGTGGCAACCTACGGTTCAGTAAGTTCATTCGTCTCAGGACCGGGTGTAGCATGGAATCTCGGTTTTGGCTGGGTGGTTTTTGCCGCACCGCAGATTATAACCGGATTCTTTCTGCTGGGAATCATCGGCAAGAAACTTGCTGTACTGGCAAGAAAGACTGAGGCACTGACCATTATTGACATCATCCACTCCCGTTATCAGTCCGGAGCGCTTACCATCATTCTTTCTTTAGTACTGCTGATTTTCTTCACTGCCATGGTGGTCGGACAGTTTATCGGCGGAGCCCAGATTTTCTCTGCGATAACAGGTCTTGATTACACCTCAGGTCTGCTGTTTTTTGCGGTAGTAACCATTCTGTACACCTCCTCAGGCTTCCGTGCCGTAGTACTGACCGATACAGTCTGTGCCATCGCCATGATTGTCGGCATGTTCACCTTAGGCTATGTGATCCTGCGTGACGGCGGAGGTCTGGACGGCATTATGACACAGCTGTCACAGGTCAATGTCGGAGAGGATGGTATTTCCAGCAGTTTCAAACCTGATGCCGGCGGCGCACTCCCCTACTCCCTGCTTTTTTCGGCCTGGCTGCTCGTAGGTTTCTGTACCTTAGGTCTGCCACAGTCAGCAGTACGCTGCCTGACCTACAGGCAGAGTTCCGATCTTCACCGTGCCATGATTGTCGCCACTATAGTCTGCGGTGCACTGATGATCGGTATGACCATGCTTGGCGTGCTCTCCCGCGGAGTTGTTCTTGACAAGCCGGCAAACGGTACCGATGCGGTAATTCCGCTCCTTATCGTCAGCCATATGAGTCCGGTTCTTGCCGGCATCACCATTTTAGGACCGCTTGCTGCAACCATGAGTACTGTAAGTTCGCTACTTATTTCTGCCTCCTCATCCATTGTCCGCGATCTTTACTGCCAGTTAAAAACAAATTCTGCAGAACAGAACCACGAACGGAGCAGAAATCGTCTTGGCACTGTAGTGATCACCTTCTCGCTGGGCGTTATTGCTATTGTACTGGCCATGTATCCGCAGGATATCGTGGTCTGGATAAACATGTTCGCTTTTGGCGGACTGGAGAGCGCCTTCCTCTGGCCGCTGGTGCTTGGTCTGTTCTGGTCACGCATGAATGCAAGAGGAGCCCTTTTGGGTGTAATCTTAGGACTTGGTCTTTACACTCTGTGCATGGCTACCGGTTTCAAATTCATGGGCTTTCATAACATTCTCATCGGTACTGTAGCAGGACTGCTGTTCAGTGTTATAGGCACACTGACTGGACCTGAGTGTGACGAGAAGATATTAAGAATTTTCTTCCCGCACAGATTCGACGACTAGACTTTTTCCCCCTCTCTCCTTCCTGTCAGGAAGGAGAGAGCCACATTTCTGATAATTTCCCGCACTCAGAGCAACGCCAGACAAATGTTAAAAATATTTGAAGGCTGAGGCATCACAGTTTAGATATAATGAAACAGTTTGTGGGAGTTACCTGTTATGAAAGAAATAGCTCAGTCTGAACATATAGAGCATTTTCTTGAACAAGATTATATTTACGTTGACAAGACCGAATATATCTACAACCTCATAGAAAACAATGAGCGGGTTTTCTATTGCCGACCTCGCCGCTTCGGCAAATCCCTGACTCTAAACACCATCGACACTCTCACAGTGCAGCTCTTTTAAAAGAAGCGGTAAACCAGATAAAAGATAAAGAATACGGCACTGAGAATCTAGGTGGTCGTGAACTTATAAAAATTGCCGGTGTCTTCAACGGTGCTGCAGACAAAAGGAAGATTACCTTTTTTCAAACCGTTGAAGCATAAGGTTCAGGAGAATTTTCGACGCTGATTTTTACCTGGCAGCCGGGATAATTTCAACTCCAACAATGCAGTTTTGGACCATACCTTAAAAGATTGTTTTAATCGTCAACAAAGAATCTGTGAAGATTAGAACAGAAAAGACACTTTTTGCCCTGCACAGTATAATGCTGATAAGTTCCCGATCTTCTTTTGAGGAGAGCAGTCAACTACGCTACTGTAACCAGATGGTTGCGCTATAATGAGTGACTTCTGTTTTCGATAGAGCAAAATATGATCCTAAACGTTGTCTTTGATATCGGCGGTGTTCTCATCAACAACGACCCTAAAGTCCAGATTGAGTCGCTGCCCTACCCCAAAAGCGTAATCGCTGCGATGACCAAAGTCATCTACTGCAGTTCCATCTGGGAAAAGCTTGACCTTGGGATTTACAGCACTCAGGACGAAGCCCTTCCTGAGTTCATTGACCAAGATCCGCGCATCGAGCGGGAACTGCGAACTTTTTTCAAACCAGGATGGATGAAGGATATCTATCTGCTCAATCATGACGCACAGCCGCTGTTCAATCTGTGCTGCGGACATCTGCACGTCTTTTTGCTTTCAAACTACGCCAAAGACGGTTATGAATTCCTCAGGGATCATTTTGCATTCATGGCAAAACCTGAAGGCATCATGATTTCCGCCTTTGAAGGACTGAGAAAACCAGATCCGAGGATCTATCAGCGACTGCTTCAAAAATTCAGACTCAAGGCCAGTGAAACCGTGCTGATTGATGACAATGAGGAGAACATCCAAAAGGCAGAACAGTGCGGTTTGAACGGGATCCACTATGAGAATGCCACCCAGACTGAAAAAATGCTGCGCAAACTTCTGCTTGATTCAGGAAACCATATTCTGCCGTCACTTTAAGAGTAAATCTATGTGCCGTTGCATACAGACCACCCCAGTTTACAACAACGGACAAATTACAAACTGACCTTCAAAGTACACAGTTGCAATGTGATTATGTTCAAAATAATCAGATACGTTAAGTCCACCGCTCAGTCGTCATTTCTATACTGAGAGAGTAGAACACCACTTAACCTCCAGACGTAAATACCGGAGAAGACCTGTCATGAAATCCTATTGTCAGACCAGGAAAACGCTGAAAATGACGGTCATTGCCTCTGCCCTGGAACTGGCAATTGTTCTGACGGCCACTGCCCATGCCGTATCGACCGAGTACTCGCAGAACGGTATTTTTAAGGTCAGTTTTATTGATGAGGGTGAGTATATCCCGGGTGGAGAGGATATAGCAGAAGCCTATAAGACCACAGTGTCTACCCGTAACGTAACTCCATATAAACCCCACCTTATGAAAGGGGTAAACTACTGGGATGAGATCTTCAGTTCTAAAGGTATCAAGAACCGCAATGGAGCACTGGCTATCTTTGCCTACGATAAAGAAAATGCTGAGGGTTACAGTCCGGTAGACCCTAAATATATGGGACTTGAAGACGTAAGAACAGCACTTGAAGATCAGATTATAACCGGCAAGGTATATAACTGCAGTTCGTATTATGGCATGGGGACCTTCAACTGGTATCTGGATCCGTATGTATCAGTTCTTTCACCAAATCACAATGGCGTCTCCATTTTTGAGGTTTCTGTGCATGAAATAGCCCATTCCCTGGGACTTACAGCAGCAGCTGAGGAGTATGCCTCCACATTCCAGTCACATCTGTATGGCAAAGTAGAGGGCTCTACAGAATATGAAAGATTTACTCTTGAAAACTACAATCAGATGGTAGTCGGTACCGGAGTGGAAAGCGGTGTTTATTTCAGGGGCGACAATGTTACTGAGGTTCTGCAGGGAGCGCTTGGGGATCAGATCCCGGTCAATGGTCAGGAAGGCTCTCCAGCTAAGAGAGATCTCTCGCACCTTGAACTGCAAAACAGTTTTTTAAGTCATCAGGAGTGGTGTAACTACAATAATCTGATGGAAGCTGAACTGGCTGTTTTTCAGGATCTGGGCTATACCATTGACAGACGGAAATTCTATGGCAGTTCTGAATATGGTGATAATAAATTCTACATCAACACCGCTCCCTTCTATGCCCGCAATGCCGAGGGAACAGCCTATCTCACCGGGCAGCCGAATACCGCCACCATGGGTGTAGGCTTCCATATTTACGGTTCAAATAACAACATAATCCAGGCAGCAGATCTCCTGGCAGATGGAACTGGTGCTGTGGGTATCAGAATCGATGGAGCCACCAATACCATTACGATTGCACCAACAGTAAAAGTTACAGCAAATGGCGATCACGGCTATGGTCTGCTGGTCGCTTACGGCAAAAACCATCAGGTAATCAGCAGGGGCCGTATTTTGGCCACTGGTAACGGCGGTGTTGCCGTCCGTTTTGATTTTGGCGGCAACGGTATGGGCGATGAAAAGGAATACCGCGGCTCCTACATGAGAACTGCAGAAGGTGTAAACAAAAACATCTCTGGCTATGTTGATGGGGAGGCGGACCATTATCAGCTCAATCTTGACGGACCTCTTGCCAGTTCTTTTGATCTCTCAGGAAGCCTTGAGGGCAGTTACGCAGCGATTTATATTGCGGGTAATGCCTATGTAAACCAGATCAACGTGTTAAAGGGAGCAGCCATCAGGGGAGATATTATCTCAATGTGGGATCCAGGGGACAGTCGCATACAGGCAGCTGCGGGAACAGATTTATTCACCAGTCTGAATTTTGGCTATGGTGTAAACGATGACGGAGGCTCAACAGGAAGTGCCGACAGCAGCTTTGCTCTGACTCTGGAAGGCTCCATCCGAGGTGACAAAAGTCTCTGTATGACTCATGAGGCCGGAACACTGAAGATTTTAGGCACCGTTGCCGTCTACTCCCTTGAGAACAGAGGCTATCTTGCCATGATGGGCACAGATGCTGACGGATACAGTGCCAGTATCAGTTCCTCTTTTACCGCCGCCCCGGGGTCTGCTCTTGAAACCGGATTCAATCCTGATGGCAGCGTTGACAGAATAAAGGCGGAAACTGCCACTCTTGACGGCAGCTGGGTATTAAGACCAAATCGAGGCTTCTATCAGGACAAAGCCCTCATCAGTCCTCAGTTTCCGGTAACTGCGGCCATATCAGGAAGTTTTGCCGGGGTAGTTGCCAAAGAAGCCTTCTCGCCAACGCTGAAGATGAGAATTACCAATAATAATCCTCACAGTCCTGAAGTTGAAATGTATCGTGACCGCGACGCCTATGCACAGTATGCCAGAAGAGACACCGACAGGAATGTCGGCAGAGCACTGTATGAGATATCCGCTGTAGCACAGGGGGAGATGCAGCAGCTGCTTACAGTTTTAGATTATTCTGACCTGCAGGGACAGACCGTCTCCTCAGCCTTAGGTCAGTTAGGACCTGCAACCTTTGACTACGGTACTATTGCTGCCTTAAAAGACAGTGCCGCGGTATCAGGTCAGATGCTGCGTCATATGCAGTTTACAGCGCTGGGTTCAAGATACAGCGGCAGCTACGGTAGCGATACCCTGCTTGCCCAGAACAGTTATGCCCTAACACCTGCCACTGGGCGGGTTTCTGACCGGAAAATTGTCGGTTTCCTGATGCCTTACGGTGATTACACCAGACAGAACGGCAGTGGCGGACTTGATAACATGAAAAGTTACTCAGGCGGTATTGTGGCTGGTGTTGAGTGTGTAAGAGCCGAAGGTATCAGTTACGGTATCCACGGAGGTGTCAGTTACAGGAACACCAGAGTCAGCAACGATAACAGCAGCAAAATTGAAAGTCGCGGCCTGTTTGTCGGTCTGCACGGCGTTCTCGCTCCTGTTGAATGGGGAGGATTCTATACTGAAGGACAGTTTAGGGTCGGCTGGTATGAGAATGACTCAAAACGTGACATCAGTTTTGGCAGTTTCGCAAAACGGGTCAAGGGCAGTTATGATTCCTTTACCTCAGGACTGATGCTGGGCGGAGGTTATGACTTTAATAGCGGCACTCTGAGTTTTGGTCCTCTTGTCTGTGCCGAATACAGTCACGTGCACAGCCGCAGTTTTACCGAGAAGAACGGTGGAGCAGCCTCTTTAAAGGTGAAAAGTACAAATGCCGATTCTCTGGTAGTGACGGTAGGTGGACATCTGCTCAAACTGTGGCAGCCTTCTCAGTACATTGGCATCAGGGCTGATTTGAGAGCAGGATTAAAACACGAGTTTTTGGATGATGACTTCAGAACCAGAGCCTCCTTTGCAGATTACGGAGCATATACCTTTGAGTCACACACAAAGGGAGCGGGCAGAAACAGTATCTTCTGTCAGTCAGAACTGACTCTTGAGAACAGAAACAATGGACTGTTTGGCACTGTGACCTTCGGTTATGATCATTACCGTCGTGCCAATATCTTCAATGTAGGACTAAGGGCCGGCTGGAGATTCTGAGTATAAAATGCCGCAACCGCACAGAACTGCGATCGAGCGTTCTGTGCGCTGCTGTTTCTGCAAATCTTTTGCAGAAATGAACAATTTTTCACACTTTGATAAAGATCACACTTTTTTAAGAGTAGAATACAACTGTGTTCATCTGAAAAAATAATCTTATGCTGCGTAACTGGAAAGTTATATTAGGAATTATGGTGTGCTTTGCCATCATGATGTCCTCATCCTATACCATGCTGATCCCCTTTCTGCCGATTTATCTGGTAGAAGAACTCGGTGCATCCGGCGATAATGTGAATATCTGGTCAGGAATCATCTTTTCAATTTCCTTTGCTATCAGCGCCGTAGTCTCACCCCTATGGGGCAAACTCTCAGATCATTCAGGAAAAAAACCGATGATACTGCGAGCAAGCATTCTGCTGAGTCTGACCTATTTCCTGGGAGGTCTTGTCCACACCCCCTTGCAGCTCTTTCTTGTTCGTGTGCTGCAGGGTATCGCCTCTGGACTATGGCCGGCCTGTCTGTCACTGCTTTCTGCCTATGTGCCTAAGAACAGAATCGGCATAGCCATGGGTCTGATGCAGAGCGCCAA
Source organism: Succinivibrio sp. (assembly GCA_017635415.1). Classification (GTDB taxonomy): domain Bacteria; phylum Pseudomonadota; class Gammaproteobacteria; order Enterobacterales; family Succinivibrionaceae; genus Succinivibrio. The sequence goes on from JAGBLM010000084.1 coordinate 18,730, forward strand.
CATTACAGGAGGTATTATCGGTCCGCTGATGGGAGGAACCCTAGCCTCACTGTTCGGTATGAGAAATTCCTTTTTTGTCGGTGCAGCCTCTTTAATGACCATCACCATTGTGACGGTCTTCTTTATCAAAGAGCCGCCAAAGGAAGTGCATCCGTCAGCAGACGGCACCGCTCTGGTCAAATCATCAAACATGGCGCTTCTGAAAAATCCCAACGTCTTTATCCTTCTTGCCTGTGCCGGACTCACCAATATGGTAATCCTCTCGCTGCAGCCTATCATGACGCTTTATATACGTGACCTTGACGGCACAGATCCACAGAATTTAATGCTGGTTTCTGGTCTTGTTTTCTCTCTGGGCGGCATGGCAGGTGCTATGGCTGCACCTGTCTGGGGGCGTACCGGACAGAAGGTGGGTTTTTATAAAACAATGTTTGTGGCTTTTCTTGCAGCTGGTATCATCATCGCCCTGCAGGGCCTGCCGAAATCGCTGGTGCCTTTTGCCATAATGCAGTTTATGGGCGGTCTTGGTTTTTCAGGGATCTTCCCTTCTGCTAACTCAATTCTGATTCTGGTGACACCGCCAACCTCACGCGGAGCAGGTTTTGGTCTGTTTTTCGCCGCGCAGCAGGTTGGCGGAGCAATAGGACCAGTATTAGGAGGTCTTATCGCCACCTTTATGCCTTTACATTCAGTATTCTTCTTCTCAGGGGGAATTCTCTTCATAATTGGAGTCTATCTTGTATTCCGTGCGCCTGAAGGTATCAAGATTCAGGTTAATGAAACTGCCCGCAGAGACAGTGCCAGCACTGACTATATCAAAAAACTCAAGCGCAAGGCTCTTGAGGAAATCAAAAGAGAGAAGATGGAGCAGAACAGCGGCACCAAAAATCGCGTTAAAAAACAGGTGCCACCTTTTAACAAGGATAATCTGCCTTATATCTAGGGACTTTTCCATCCAGCTGCGCCGGAAGACTCCTGCGTCTTTGAGTTACTCCCCATGAATCCAGGGGATTCAATACAGCCCGTTTACAAAATATGGACGAAAAATGATGTATCAAGAACTAGTTTACAAGTGTTAAAAATCGTGTTTTGAGTATGCTTTGCTATGTACAGAGTTAGGCTACTACCATCAAACTACCTTAATGAAGAACACTGAATTACGACTGGTCAATCAGGTACAACTGTAACATCATGTTAATACAGAACAGCAATACCCAGAGAAGTCATCTCCCTCATAACAGAGAAAAGCAGCACACAGTCAGACAATATTCTTCTACAGGAAGGAATCGAGATCAAGAACTTTACTGAACGCCTGTTTAATAGTCGGTTGTTTTCTGTTCTTTATGAGTAATCCTGACGTCAGAAGACCTATCATAAAAAACAGATCTTCTTCATAATCAGGATACTCCGACATAGAATCCTCAGATGCAAAACACTCTGACTTTATGATCGCCTCTCCATAGTATGAAGCGCAGGTACCCAGTACGGCAGAGTATACCGCTGCAGCGTATTTGTCTGCCTCAATTCGACTGATTCTAAATTTAAGTCTCTGCAGATGGGAAACCAAAAGCGCAGAAAACTCCGTGCTGCATTCTTTAAATTTCTCCACCATTTTCTCTGAGACCTGATTAAAAGTACCAATACAAAGTACGAGCAAACTGGCAAAGCGACGATGAGCAGAAATCTCAGATGACAGTGTCCTTGCAAGAAGATCTGCTGAAGGCTCATCTGTTTCAAGAGCATTAAGACGAGCCTTCAGAGCACTGTTAAGGATTCTGAATTCCTCGGTCAGCAGGTCAAAAATCAGATCGTAGCGATTATCAAAGTAACTGTATAAGGCTGGTCTGGTCAGACCAGCTATTGCAGCAACCTGAGCAAAGGTCACCCCCGCGATCCCTTTAGTGTCATACAGAGCTGCTGCAGTTTTTCTGATGCTCTTCAGGCGAAGATCAACCTGCTCTTCTGTTCTTGCACGTTTAAAAGTCATCTCCTCCCCCTGCTCTGAAATAATAGCAAAAAGTTCTGCTTGCCTGATACAAGAAAAAAAAGAACAGCATTATTTTACACTCAGTAAATAATTTTTTACAGCAGTTGAATGCAGCAAATCCCCTACAGCACCGTATTTCAGATCTAAAAAGAACAATCTGATCATAGTGCAGAGATTGAACTGTTGCAGTTTTCCATCGGTAGAAGAAAGGCTGAAAAGGATTTGAATAAACAAGATGTTAAGTTAGATTAAAGTTTAATTACAATCTTCTCAACTTAAACAATATTCATCTAAATTTTGATATAAGTTCACTTTTTGTAAAATTTACGTAAACGTTTGTGTACTTTGGTGTTAGATTATAAGAACTCTGTACACTTGTATCCAAGAACCGGAGTCTACTTAACTGTTTTGCAGAATGATCCTCATTTATAAGGAATTAACAATGAAATTCTTTCTTAATCTCTCTATCAGGACCAAACTGTTTCTTGGCTTTTTCAGTCTGATATTTCTACTGCTTGTAAACGTTGGTGTTTCGGTCATGAGCAACCATATCTCCATGGCTACCGCACAGCAGATAAACAGCGTGATCGGCAAATCATACGGAAGAGTTTCCAATACCCAAAAGGCCCTTGAGGATGCCAATAACTATGCCATTGACTTTCTTTCGGGAAATATTGAGATCCATCCTGATGAGTTTCTGAAGGAAATCGACAAAAGATTTGCGCATATCGGTGAGATGGCGGCAATTATGAACGAAAACGTTATCGGAACTATGCCCTCTCCACCGCAGTATAAGCAGAATATCCTTGATATCAAAAAAGCAGTTGCCAATTTCAATGACGTTTACAAATCGCAGGTCAGAGATATTCTTGCCTACGGCACACGCAATGCCGGTCTTAACAGATACACCAAGATCATGTTCCCTCTTGCTATGCAGTGCATCGATCTTTACCGTGCTCTGATTGAGACTCAGATTGAGGTATCAAAACAGCTTGCCGATGATGCCGGCAAACCGACCCTGCTTTATATTAACCTTGCTGTTGCTGCAATAGCGGTCCTGATAGCCATCATGCTGACCTTTATCATCGCAGGCTATATCTCAAGAAATCTTGGACATCTTATCAAGAGCATGGCAAAGATTGCTCACGGAGATTTCACTATCGTGCTCGAGGACAGAAGTCGTGATGAATTCGGACAGGCTAACAGCACACTACGCTCCCTGAAGGACGAACTTGGTAAATCTATTACCGATGTCATAAAGTCAGCCAACCAGACTCAGAGCGATCTTTATACTGTACAGGAGATCACCAACAGCATTGTTGATAAGTCCGGCAAAGCAGAGAACATGACGGTAACCGTAGCCGCCGCATCAGATCAGATGGTCTCAACAACCTCCGACATTGCCAAGAACTGCGAGAACGCCGCCTCTCAGGCGCAGAAAACCAATCAGATCACTAAGGAAGGAGTAGGCAGAATCGAGGAAACAATAAGAAGTATCGAGGCTCAGGTTGAGAAAACCCGCAAAGATGTAGACCTCATCCATGCCCTTGTTGAACAGTCCCAGCAGATAGGCTCCATTGTTCAGACTATTGAGGATATCGCCTCACAGACCAACCTTCTGGCGCTTAACGCCGCTATTGAGGCCGCAAGAGCAGGTGAAGCCGGCAAGGGGTTTGCCGTGGTAGCCGATGAGGTACGCTCTTTGGCCTCCCGTACCGGTTCATCAACTCAGGAAATCATCAGAATGGTCGGACAGATTCAGACTGATGCCAATATCGCCAACGAATCGATGACTGAGAGTATGAACAACATGAACGAACTGGCCTCATCAACAGGCAGCATTCATGATATGCTCAACAGTATCATTGATGAGGTAGTCCAGGTTAACAGTCAGATCACGCAGATAGCAACTGCGGCAGAAGAGCAGACCACTGCGACCTCGGAAATATCCACCAATATGCAGGGCGTCACCGATTCGACCAAAGAGGTATCAGTTCAGGCCGATGATGCCCATAACGTGCTTGAAAGTGTCAGAAACAATATGGAAAGACTCAAACAGAGTCTGTCTATATTCAGGATTGATGCAGCATAATCAGATGCAGTACTCAACTACAGGTTAGAATCCTGCATTGCGCAAGAAAAATACAGTTAAAAATGCTCCTGTACACAGGAGCATTTTTATTTCTTTGACGTGAGCTTAAAATCTGAAAAGTTAATTTTTTGTTTTATAGACAGTTTAAATATTATTTCTGTTTTGGACCTTGATATACTCCCACAGCTTAAGTCTTGGGAATATGTCTGATTCAGAGAAAAACGTATCTCTCAGAGCTTTTTCCAGCAGACACCCTATGAAATTTTTTCAGAAGATTCCGTCTGTTAAGTTCAAGAATCTTCTGAAACGGCAGCGGATACTGCCAGAAAAACAAACAGACTAATCTTCAAAACCGAAGATTTCGTCAAAGCCCTGCATAGATTCAACCTCAACATAGACTTCTTTTCGATCATCGGTAAACTGAGCCTTATAGTTGACATCCTGAACTATTTCACCGGCAAAAGGAGTGGACCATTTAAGTTTGGCAGAACAGCTGACCGATTTGCTGTCAGGATTCTTTGAATTGGTTCTTACAGAACTTACCTCAAACTTACCGGGATTCACAATCTCATTGAGAGTTTTGTTGAAGGTGTCTTCATTGTCGATCATTTTCTCCACAAATTTTAGAAAATCCACCTGTTTTTTGGCATTATTGCCTGAAGGCAGTATACCAATGGAGGCAATATATATTGGTATTTCAAGCTTATTTGCCGGAGTATTTAACTCCTTAAAAGCACCTTTATAGGCATCCGTAGCAATATCCTTCACGAGTCCCGTCACGTCGGAACTGCCGCACTCTGGAGTTTTCTTGAAGCATCCGGTAAGCATAACTGAAGCAGCCAGAACGGCTATAAGAGTTTTATTTAACATTCTGAAAAATCCAAATCTCAAACATTGTTCAAAAAGATGATAGAGTTTTTGCATTTTACAATATTAAGATATAGAAAACAAAAGAAAATTACGAAACAGCAGACTAGCCACGGCATTTTTCTTAATCCTAATGCTCACATACTCTGTAGATTTATTTATTACAAACAAGATGATAATAACATTATTGATACAGTCTTAAGCATATTGAAAGATTAGCATCATTTTCACTCAGAATATTCTCTGCAACTGCCTAATCAGTCTCCCTACCAATGTCTACCTGTACGTGTCAGGTGCTTCTTCACTGAATATACAGACTGTTCAGGCCTGACCTATGACCGTCCGAATGACCGATAAGTACTTTGTGATACTTATTCTATGAGCGGGCAGTAGTTGTCCGCTCATAGATAAAGGATATGATTGGTGAGGTCACAGACCTCACCACATTATTCCTTAATTCTCGGCAAAATCTGGGCATTAACCTATTTCAGATTCTCAGTAAAGAAACCTTCGATTCTGTCAAACGGGATCTTATCCATCTGATCATAAAGGTCGGCATGGGTTGCCCCCTTGACCACGATAAGTTCCTTAGGTGATGATGCTGCCTTATAGACATTGTCTGAGAAATACTTTGAGTGTGCCTTATCACCTGTGATAAGCAGCAGCGGACGAGGTGACAGTTCTTTGATATCGTTCATCAGAGAGAAGTTAAAGAAACCGTAGGCGGTAGTTGAATCCCATGCTGAGGTATTAGAGTTGATGGCTCTTGGATGATAAGCTCTCTGAATATAATAACCAAAGAAGTCCTTTGATACCGGATCAGCGTCTTCTGGCAGTGAATCAGGGAACATTTTGTCAAAGGTCTGGATATTGCCGTCTGCATCGACACCAAGTTCATGAGCACCTCTGATTGCTTCTCCGCTTTTGGCCTCGGCATCGCGCATCTTTGCCAGATGACTCTTGACCAGTTCACGCTGCTGCGCCGTGTAGTAAGCCCCCTGGTAATGATCAGAAATACTCTCAGACATATCGTACATTGCCGAGGTCACAACAGCTTTGATACGCACATCGTTTGAGGCGGCTGTAATGGCCATGCCTGAGAGTCCACAGATGCCCACCGCGCCAATTCTGTCAGCATCGACAAAGTCAAGATTGCTTATAAAATCAACTGCCGCACTGTAATCCTCAGTGAAAATCTCAGGTGATCCCATATTACGGCGGATCCCCGACGATTCACCAGTGGTTGAAGGATCAAACGCTACGGTCACAAAACCTCTTCTGGCCATTTCCTGCGCATAAAGACCTGATGACTGTTCTTTGACAGCACCAAAAGGACCGGAAATAACAAGTGCGCGGTATTTTCTGCTACCATCAAAATTCTCAGGCAGATAAAGATGACCTGCAAGGTCAAAGCCGTAGCGGTTCTGAAATACTACCTTGAAGACGGCAATGTTTTTATCCACATTGAAAACTCTGGTGTCGTCCTTCAGTTCCTCAACAGATGATCTTTTCATCATTGATGCTTTGGCAATGACTGATACGTCGATGTCCTGGGCCATTACGTTTGAAGCGTTCATTAGAATGATTCCCCCTGCAACTGCGGCAATTAAAGTTTTTAATTTCATATTATTCTCCGTAAGTTTCATAACTCACTAGTTTTCTTTTCAATTTCTCTGATTAGAAAATCTATGGTGTCAAGTGCTGTTTGCGCCTTCTCCAGGTTGTTTCTCATCCTGTTTCGCTCCTGTTTCATCTTGGCAAGCATCTTATGCAGTCTGCCTTCCAGATAAAAATCAGCACAACTGTGACAGAATTCGTTTGTACATCCGGCATCAGACAGGCACCTGACAATGTGCTGTTCCTGGACCGTAATTTCCTTCATGGTGGTCACCTTTACTTTAACTATATACGAATGTGATAATATTACAAATTGTAATATTTCATAATTCATTATTCCAAATTGGAATAATATTGACTGCAAGGAGAGTATCGTCAGAAATGGATATCAGGATCCTGAAGAATTTTCTGCAGATTGCAAGGATAGGCAATATGACCAGAGCCTCTCAGATGCTTTATACAACGCAGTCAGCGCTGTCAAAGCAGATGAAGGATCTTGAAGATGAATTCTCTTGTCGCCTCTTTATCCGTAAAAGCACCGGACTTGCGCTCACCGAAGAAGGTCACCTGCTAAGGAAAAGAGCCGAGGATATAGTTTCGCTTTACGAAAAGACCAGACAGGAATTTGAGTCACTTGAAGAAATCAGTAGCGGTGAAATCCATGTCGGTGCACCTGAAACCTGTCACATGGATCTCTTTGCCAGAGAACTGCTCGAATTTCGCAGAGATTACCCTAATCTGCAGTGTCATATCATCAGCGGCATGACCGAACAGGTGGCGCAGTTGCTTGACAGAGGTCTGCTTGATATTGCCATAATTTCAGGTATTCCCGACCTTAATAAATACAATCATCTGGTCTATCCCGCTGAAGATCAGTGGGGTGCCGTCGTAAGAACCGATCACCCTCTTGCCAGACTAAAAAGAATCGAACCTGATGACCTGCTTTCGTACAATCTAATCATGTCCACGCAGGGCTTTTCTGAAGAAATCCGCAGATGGTGCGGACAGAAGGCAGATAAACTCATGGTCACTGATACCGTAAATCTTGCCTATAACGGTTCGGTGTTCGTAAGAGAAAAAGTCGCAGTCATGCTTTCCTATAAGGGACTGGTAAATACTTCAAAAAAAAGTGGACTGACTTTTATCCCTCTTTATCCGACTCTGACCACTCCGCTGTATCTTATCTGGCGAAAGTACCAGATTTTTACTCCTATCGTGGACCTTTTTTTAAAACAGCTGACCCGTTCTTTTTCCGCACAATTCTTAAAAAGAACAAAACATGATTAGAACTGGCTGACTGTAACCGCACTTTTATCGTCAAAAATCCCAATGAAACAGTGTTCATTTTGGATTGTCATAGCCAGCCCCGGTGAGTTTTCAGAAGGTATACCTGATATCAGAAGTAAAAAAAGCCTGACAGTGTCAGGCTTTTTCATACAAAAGGTTCTGTTTATTTTGCAAGTGTCACATTGTCACCGTAGACAGTAGCAAAATCATCCTTCATGGAAATGGTATAGAAGCCGTGTTCATCGCAGTACTTCTTCAGCTTCTGCACTTTCTGTTCACTGCCGTGTTCACGCTTTGAGTCATCACCTAACAGAATGTAGGCTCTCCCCTCATACTGCGTATTGTTGGTGACATACTGGGACATGGAGAGATCGCCTGAGCTGTTGCCAAAGGATAATACTGGAACCTTGCCGATTTCACGGGCAATAATAGGAACCTTGTTCATTTTGACATTCTTGCTGATCATCTGCCCTGTATAGATAAGTTTGTCATCAGGCTGATATACATAGTCAAGACCATCCTTATCACCCTGCCCTGATGCTGCAATCACACCATCCGAACCGATAATTCTGTCTGAAGGGATCTTGAAAACATCCTCAGTCAGGACTCTGACAATATTGCGTTCCGTACCGCTGACGATATAGATCTTGAAGTCTTTACTCTCAAGGAATCGAACCAAAGAGAGCATCGGACGGAAATAGGCATCACCACGCTTGAGATTGTTGAACCCCTCAGCATCGGTATTCATGAACTTACGAGCATAGTCCCTGACTTCATCGATGGTCATGCCTTTGAAAGTCTCAAAGGCCAGTTCAGCCTGCTTTTTTTCGGTACCTTTCTCAAGAGGCTTGCCATTTTTCCAGCAGTCCTCAAGCATTCTGGCAAATTTCTTCATAAAAGCTGGTGCCTTGTAGTCCTTATCATGCAGTACCCTGTTGGTAAACAGTACCCAGTCAAAGTATGACGGATAGGTTTCACCTACCAGCGTTCCATCCATATCAAAGACCGCAATACGATCCTCGACCGGAACAAACTTGGGAGAGGCAGGATCACAAAGATTGCTGACATGTTCAACAAACTGTGTTGCCACCTGAGAATCAGCAGTCCAGTACTCTAAGGTTGCAGGAGCAGAGGTCCTGGCAGGACTCTGACAGCCGCCAATAAAGAGTGTTGCAGCAACTGCCACAATACAGCAGCTACGATTAAATCTATCAAACATAATGTTTCCTCAGTCAGAATGTATCATGCAACAGATTGACAGACCGTAATTTCACGGATTGACGGAACAATTATGACAAAGCGACTTAAAGGAAGTGCAAAAAAAAGAAAATCTTTTAAAACACTTCAAAAAAACAAAACAGCCTGATTCTCTGTACGAAAAGAAAACAGCATCGATAACTGTTCAAGGAAACATCGTACTTTTGATAAGATTACAGCGTACTTAAGAAAACAGACAGAAGAAGAAAGGAATTATTCCTTCTTTGTGACCATATTGCCTAATGATCTGACCACACAGTCCTTGCCGCCAAAGCCGATGCCGATACCATAGACTTTACTGTAACCTTCCTTGATGTATGGCTCTGCATACTGCTCATCTATGATTTGACCTGTAACGTCCTGGGCACTTGCAATAAGTTTTGGTAACTCTTTTTTACCCTGCTTGAATTCAAGTACAGCAACTGTACTTGACGAGGTCTTTATCATCACCACATCAGGATAACCTGAGCCTTTTTCAATCTCCTCATAAAAGTCGATGCTCTTTGCCGCACAGGCAAGACCAAGCACTCCGGTCATAAAACCGTGATAGTAAAGCTCAGAGCCCGAGTTTTTGATACTTAAAAACTCTTTTAACATGGTGCCTATCAGAGACTGAGACTCTTCAACCTTATTCTCCATTAAGAGGTCAACAAGGGTCATCGCCTGATTGAACCAGTAGGGATTGTTCTCACCGTAAAGGTCTGCCTGTTTTTCTCTAAAGCAGGAGAGTACTTCTTTATTA
>JAGBLM010000085.1 GCA_017635415.1 Succinivibrio sp.
ACGGTGAAGCCCTTTTAAAGGAAGCGGTAAATCAGATAGATGACAAAGAGTACGGCACGGAGAATCTAGGTGAACGTGAGCTTTTAAAGATTGCCTGTGTTTTTGATGGATCGTCTGAGAAAAGAAAGATCACCTCTTACTCAGAGGTTACACGTTAAGAAGAAAAACAACAGAGATAAAAAAAGCAGCTTAATGCTGCTATTTAATGGTTGCGGGGGCAGGATTTGAACCTACGACCTTCGGGTTATGAGCCCGACGAGCTACCAGACTGCTCCACCCCGCGTCAAACTGTGTGCACATATTAAGTGAAATCTTGACGAATGTCAAATTTTTTTTGAAAAGAAAATGAAAGTTTTTTCTATACAGAAAAAATGTACTTGTTTATCAGCAAATTGATAATAATAAAAAATCCACTTGGCAGTGGATTTTCAGATTGAGGAGAAAACTGATTGGACTATTTGTCATTTACAGCGGAGAAAACAGAGTTTTCGCCACCGAACGGATTTGGTGTATATATTTCAGCATCCCAATCGTTATCATATTTGATGGAACCGTCAGGCATGGTGTATTTGAACTTGTACTGATAACTTGGTTTAACACCGGCATTGACAGTAATTGAACCACGGAATGTACCATTTTTCTGCGGTTTCATGGCAACAGCCTGCCAGCCGTTGTGTTCACAGAGAAGATCAATCTTTTCTGCACCCTGAGCAGCCTGTTTCTTAATGTAGAATGAAACGGTCAGTTTCTTTCCCGCAAATCTTTTAGATACGCTCATTATTCCTCCCGAAAAGCACACAGCCTCTTTATAGAGTTGATTTGGTTTTATTTACAGGAAGGGATATAAATCACCATCCATGTCGTAATTGTATAACAGAGAAACAGAAAATGCGCATTTTTCTATATGGATAACATAAATATATTCAATTATTTTGATAAAAGCTAAGAAAAAAGAATAAAAATACTTTTAAAACAGTATGTTCACAATTTAACTAATTCTGTATTATTTTGAACATATTGTTTTATAAGCAAAAATATGTATTTTGTCAAAAAATGTTATAATTTAATAAAAATTATACTAATAATGTGAAGATTAGAAACATTATGACCGTACCTTCGAACGTGAAGGTTGAATCTTGCGGATATAAACATAAAAAATGTTGCGGAAAGCTGTATGTTCAGATCTTTTTTCTGCTGCGCAGAAAATCCTCTACAATCTGTCTGGTGAAGGAACGTCTCAGGTAGAATCCGCGAGGTCTGGTTTTCATTCTTGCGCCATTCGGGCCTATACAGTCAGTAAGATCTTTTCCGGTCGCGCTTTTTGGTCTCATTTGAATGATAGTGCCGATTTTGGCTGTAATCTCCTCTATCCTCCCGGTATTAACCAGTTCCATGAGCTCTTCAAAGTCGTTTTTTAAGGTCTGCCGTATCTGTGCAGAGGGTGTCCAGAAGGTATAACCTAAAATTCTGCGCTGACCGATAGGCAGATCTCTTTGTCCCTCCACAAAGACGAAGAGGACCTTGTCAAGTTTGCGATACAGAACAGAGTTCTCATAACGGACATTATGCATTCCGATAAGAGGGGCATGAGTTACAAAGGTGGATTCAACAGGAGCCAGATTCCTGTCAAGGGGCATGGTTTTAAGTTCAAGTCCGAGTACTTTAAAGTCAGGCTCGGGCAGACTGCCGGCTGTAGCACCAAGACACAGTTCCACAAGTGCTCCTACAAAGCCTTTACCCCTAGTGGAATCAGGCGGAAGAGGAACTCCCATTTTATCGGAGAGTTCAGCAATACTGTTCCCCATAATATCGCTAAGTCTTAAGATGAGTTCAGCATAGGTCTGAGGAGGGGAAACAACAACCTTTGACTTTAATGAAAAAACAAACAATTAGTCAGACCTCAACTCAGTTTAAAAAAACTTTGTCACGCATGATATTACGCAAGGTTTCAGAAATGAAACTATGCGATAATATACGGTTAGAATAATGGCCTTGCAAAGGCTGATTTATATTTTTTTGACATGGCGGTTACAAATTGATAGATAGTGACGGATTCAGACCCAATGTGGGGATCGTGATCTGCAACCGCAAAGGTCAGGTTTTATGGGCCCGCAGGATCCGCCAGAATTCCTGGCAGTTTCCTCAGGGCGGGGTAGACCTCGGGGAAAATCCCGAGGAGGCTATGTATCGTGAACTCTATGAGGAGCTTGGTCTTAAACGCAGTGATGTTAAACTCCTTGCTTCTTCAAAATTCTGGCATAAATACCGGCTGCCGAAACGACTGGTGAGATGGAATGAAAAACCGGTCTGTATCGGCCAGAAGCAGAAATGGTTTTTGCTGAGTATCGTCAGCAATATGCAGGATCACATTGAGTTTGACAGAAAAGGCCATCCTGAATTTGACGACTGGCGCTGGGTTTCCTACTGGTACCCGGTGAGGCAGGTTGTAGCGTTCAAGCGTGATGTTTATCGCCGTATTCTGACTGAATTCTCAGGTATGGCACTGTTTGGCGTAAAAGATAAGAATATCGGTTACGACACAACAGAAGGATCGTCTGTGAGGAGTGAATCCAATGGATGAAAGACAAAATCAGATTCTTCTGGCTTTACGCCAGATAACTGAGGAAGTAAGTTCACAAACCTCTGTTGAAGAGGCTTTACCCTTACTGTGCCAGAGAATAAGACAGACAACCAAGGCTGACTGCTGTTCTCTGTATCTTGCTGATGCGGGAAAAAAGTTTCTGCGGTTAAGTGCCACAGATGGTTTATCCAAGGCGGCAATCGGCAAAGCGGTGCTTCGTATCGGCGAGGGCCTGGTCGGCTCTGTAGGCAAGAAGCAGCAGCTTCTTGATCTGGCAGATGCGCCTTCACATCCTGCCTTCAAGTATCTGCCGGATGTTGGTGAGGATGAGTTTTTCTCCTTTCTTGGTGTGCCGCTGCTGAATCAGGGAGAGCTTTTAGGTGTTCTGGTTATTCAGAGCCGGGAAAAGAGGCAGTTTGGTGAACTTGAGGAATCCTTCCTGGTAACTTTGGCAGCGCAGGTGGCTTCTTTTATCGCCGTAAACAACTCAAACCGCGACAGTCAGAGCAATACCAGCCGTTACAAGGGAGAGACCGGTACAGGGGGCATAGCTATAGCTAAAGCTATTGTCTGGCAGCCGGGAGTTTCTCTTGAAGATGTTCAGATCCTTTATTCAGAAGAGCGTGAGCTGCAGCAGGAACTGTTTGATCAGACTCTGTTTCAGCTGCAGACTGAGATGGACAGAGTTGCCCTTGAGATGAGGGAAAATGACAAGACGGCAGCTGCTTTTGGCTATATGTCAGGCTATGGCCATCTGCTTGATGACGGAGAATTTCAGGATGAGGTTGATTCTGAGATCATTGAACACGGATATGTGGCCTCATCGGCAGTTAAAATTGTCATTGACCGTCGCGTAAAACAGGCTCAGGAAAAGGGGCAGCGACAGCTCATTTTCGATCTGCGTGATTTCGGTCAGATCATAGTTTCCCGTCTGGTTCACACCAATTCAAAAGATGTGGAACTTGAGGAAAGTGTGGTACTGGTGGTCAGAAGTCTGCCGGCAGCCTGGGTGGCTGAACTGCCTCGCAGTAAAATTGCCGGCTTCGTCTGTCTTGATAACAATACCAGTGCACATACGGCAATTCTGGCCCGCGATCTTGCCATTCCGTCGGTTATCGGTGTTCATCTGGATTTCAGTTCTATCGATGGGCATAACGTGATTGTTGACGGTGAACACTGTCAGGTACTTGTCGATCCGCTACCTAGCGTCGTAGGTGAATACGAGCAGCTTTTAAGTCAGGGCAGAGAACAGACAAATCTTTACTCGGCTGAAAGGCTCGAAAAGGGCATTACTCTTGACAAGAAACGGATTACCATTCAGCTCAATGCCGGACTTAATCATGCCGAGGATGATGAACTATGGCAGCAGACGGATGGTATTGGTCTGTACCGTACGGAAATTGCCTTCATGCTTGCGCAGACTTTCCCTAGTGAACAGCAGCAGATTGAGTGGTATACAAAACTGCTCTCCCAGTTCAAATCTCTACCGGTGTGCATGCGGACTCTTGACATAGGTGGTGATAAAGGTCTTGATTATCTGCCGATTAAGGAGCAGAACCCGGCTCTTGGCTGGCGCGGCGTCAGGGTTACGGTTGATCAGCCGCAGATCCTCAAAACCCAGCTGCGGGCAATGCTGCAGGCACAAAGACAGTACGGAAATCTCGAAATCATGATCCCGATGGTGTCAAGAATTGAGGAGATAAGACAGGTCAAGAACGTGCTTAGCGATGCCAAGACAGAACTTGAGGAGCAGTACGGCTGCACCATCAGGACACCGCGTATCGGTGCCATGATTGAAGTGCCGGCCATCGCCTACATGATGAAGGAACTCTCCTCTTTGGTAGATTTCTTCTCCATAGGATCCAATGACCTTATTCAGTATATGCTGGCCGTTGACCGTGCCAACCCGAAGGTATCCCGTTTCTTTGACGCCTTCCATCCTGCGGTGGTTCGCTGTCTTGCCGAACTTGCGGCCAAGGCAAGAGAGTACAACAGGGACATTGCAGTCTGCGGAGAGATAGCAGGTTCACCTTTAGGTGCGCTCATGCTGCTGTCCTTCGGTTACGAACGACTGTCCATGAATTATTCAGAGCTATCGCGCGTCAAGTATATCGTGCGCCGTGTTTCGGTTTGTGAGCTTGAAAAGATTGGCGCTGTAGCTTTGACTCTTGATGACAGTACAGCCATAAGAAAGCTTTACAGTGATTATGCTCAGTCCATGGGCTTAGGCAGGATCATTGAACTTTTGGAAAAACAGAATTTAGAACAATAGGAAACAGTGATGCAGGTTTATTTAGACTTGTTAGACAGAATTATGCGTGAAGGTACTGACCGCAACGACAGAACCAATACTGGCACCAGATCTGTTTTCGGTACGCAGATGCGCTTCCATCTTGAGGACGGATTTCCTCTGCTTACGACCAAAAAGGTACATTTGAAATCGGTTATTTATGAACTGCTGTGGTTTATAAGCGGTTCAACCAATATCAGGTATCTTACCGAACATGGAGTACGGATCTGGAACGAATGGGCTGACCAGAACGGTGATCTTGGACCTGTGTACGGCAAACAGTGGCGTGACTGGGTAACTCCTGACGGACGGCATATCGATCAACTTGCCAACGCGGTAGAGATGATAAAGCATAATCCTGAATCAAGAAGAATCATCGTCTGCGCCTGGAATCCGTCTGATGTTGATAATATGGCACTGCCACCTTGTCATACTCTCTTCCAGTTCTACGTGGCAGACGGCAAACTGTCCTGTCAGCTTTATCAGCGCAGCTGCGATATGTTCTTAGGTGTTCCGTTCAATATTGCCAGTTATTCTCTTCTGACCATGATGATGGCCAAAGAATGTGACTTAGGTTTGGGGGATTTTGTCTGGTCAGGCGGAGATACCCATATCTATCACAACCATTTTGAACAGGTGAAGGAACAACTGACCAGAACCCCACGATCCCTGCCGAAGATGATTATCAAACGCAAGGCGCCAAGTCTGTTTGACTATCAGTATGAGGATTTTGAAATCGAAGGCTACGATCCTTATCCTGTTATCAAGGCTCCTGTAGCGGTATAGAGGTGAGACAGATGGAGATATCCTGGGGAAAAATAAAATGGACATCACGCAGAGGTATGCGTGAACTTGATCTGATGCTGCTGCCGTTTGTGGAACACGATCTGCCGAAGATGGAAGAGAGTGTGATTGCCGACTATATGGACCTGATGGAAGCTACGGATCTGCAGCTGGTGCGCTGGTTTGACGGCAGTGAGCAGGCTGATACTCAAAAAAGGCGGAAAATGGTTGACCTTATCAGAAGTTGCCATGCCACACGTCGTGGCAGAGAGGGTGTATGACAGAGTTTTCCCGTCTTCCCTTACCGTCTCTTCTTCTTGAGAATATCGCAAAAGTCGGCTGGACTGAACTGACCAGAATACAGGAGGAGGTTATACCCAAGGCTCTGCAGGGGGTGGATATCCTTGGCGGAGCCCCGACCGGCACGGGCAAGAGCGCAGCTTTTCTGCTGCCTGTTTTAACTGCCCTTCTGGAGTCTGAACAGCAGGTTTTGGGTACAAGATTTCTCATCCTTGAGCCAACCCGTGAGTTGGCTTCGCAGGTTGCTGCTGTTGCCGAGCGTCTGCTTGAAGGTTCAGGTCTTAGTGTGGGGACTATTATCGGCGGTGCCGGCCGTGAGCAGCAGCGCGAGCAGGCTTTTACCGTAGTGGCGGCTACTCCCGGCCGTCTGCTGGAGTTTTTGCGCAAGGACTGGCTTGACACCAGGTCAGTACAGTGGCTGGTCATTGATGAGGCGGATCGTATGCTTGACATGGGCTTTCGCGATGATGTCAGCAAAATTACACAGGCTCTGCCAAACCGCGGACAGACTATGCTGTTTTCGGCCACCCTTGAAGGTTACGGAGTCAGACAGTTTGCCACTGAGATCCTAGAAGATCCTGCGGAAATCAGACTTCTGGATGAGGTGACCTCGGAAAAGCTGCCTGAGAATCTGCAGATGAGAGCTTATTACACCGTAAATGACGAGGTAAAGGCCAAAGTACTGGTCAAACTGCTGACCACCAGTCCGGGTCGCTCGATTGTTTTTGTGAAAACCCGCGACCGTCTGCACAGGGTATGGACTCTCTTAAAGCGCAACGGTTTTTCCTGCGCAACACTGCAGGGGGAGCAGAATCAGACTGAGCGTGAGGCGGCCATAAGACGCTATGCTAAGGGTGAGTGTTCGGTACTTATTGCTACCGATGTGGCTGCCCGCGGACTTGATTTACCGGAGGTGGCCTATGTCTACCATTACGATATGCCATCAAATGCCGCAGTCTACGTGCATCGGGCCGGACGCACCGCCAGAGCCGGCGCCAGTGGAGTGGTCATAAGCCTGGTCTCCTCTTTGGAACTTGAACTTCTTTCCCGTATTGAGCGTTACGTCGGCGCAGATATTGAGCGCAGACAGATAAGAAATATCTGTGCCGCCTTCCCGGTGGCAGCAGTCAATGAGAAGAAGCCTTCAGAGAAAAAGCGCAGCCGTGCCTCTATCGGCGGACATGGCGGATTTGACCGGAAAAAGGAAGAAGACAAGAAGAAACACCGCAAGGTTAGACTTCGCGATGTCAAGAATAAGGGTAAACCTGATTTTGCCAAAAAACGCCAGCGTCGTGCGGCAAGGAACAAACTTAAGGAACAAGTGTAAGAAGGTGTGAGATGAGCGCAACAATTTTACGCAATGCACAGCTGCACATTACCTCGGAAGAATTTCGCAACGAGGATGTTCTGGCCATCCGTGATCACAGAATTATTCCTATGGATCCGGTTCTGCTTGAGGATGGTACCTCCGAGGAGATTGATTTATCCGGGTTGCACCTGTGCCCAGGTTTTATTGACCTGCTGGTAAACGGCTGTGCCGGCGTAAATTTCAGTAATGATCTCTCCGTGGACTGTCTTGAGCAGATGAGACGCTGGCAGAGCGGTCGCGGTACAACCACCTTTGTACCGACTCTCATCTCAAGTTCCCGCGAAAGCACCACCAAGGCATTTTCCGCGGTAGCGGAATTCAAAGAAAAGCATCCTGGCGTCTGTCCTGGACTGCATATGGAGGGGCCTTATATCAGTTCACTGCATAAAGGCTTTCATCCGACCGGTTTTATCCGCAGCATAAATGATGCT
>JAGBLM010000086.1 GCA_017635415.1 Succinivibrio sp.
ATCATTGCGGCGAATGTCTGCCATGATATGGTCTATCGGTTCCGAGATACAGTCCTTACCCGCTCCCGTTCCTGCCATCAGGCAGTTCATCAGCGTAGCTTCGTGCAACTTATTATCGATGTATCTGAATCGCGTCCGCCACAGGTGTGTCGCCAGCGCAGGAAACACGGCATGTGCCACCGCTGCCTTGTAGATTTCGGGCGTGCGCGAAGTAAGCAACTGAATCAGTTTTGGTAAACGAGTAGGCATCTCGGGAGGCACTGCCGATTCTTCATTTTTCACTCTTAATTCTTCATTGCCATCTATGGCTACCTGCAATTGCTTGCTAATACCTTTGGGCGGTTCCTTACAGGCGCTGTCTATAATGCTACGAAACTCCTGTTCGTCAAGCCCTAGTCTGGGCATAATCTGCAATAGCACCTCTTTCTTATTATCGCAGATAGCACGCAGGTTCACGGCCAATTGATAGAGCTTTACATTCCTTTCACCTTCCTGCGGCTCGCCACCATTCTGCTTCCACCAACTTTCGATTATTTCGCTGTATTTTATACCGCGAAATGTTAGTTTAGAGTTTAGAGTTGAGAGTTTAGAGTCATCAGACCCACCCCTGCCCTCCCGTGAGGGAGGGAGATTTTTGATTTTTGATTTTTGAACGCCGAAGGGGTCGCGAGCAGAATGCGAGAACGAAGTGGCAATTTTGAATTCAGTGGTTTCCTCACTTGACACGGGGCGAAATAATTCTTCCGAGAGGAAGAGTAATTGAGAGCCCGTTGTAGTGAAGAAAACCCTCGTTATGTCTTTAGCCTGTGCGTCGTAGGCGACCCCCAAAAGCTCAGAAGCCCACTTCAGATTGCCCTCTTGGTCTAAATCTGCACGGCGCATAAATACCAAGTGAAGACCCTCGCCTCGGGCACTCTCTTCCAGCATCAGCAGGCCCAGTTCGTCTTTCTTACTGAGGATGCGCTCCTTAACCTGTTGCAACTCCTCGGCAGGGATATGGTCGATATCCATGCCCACCGTGTTGCTCATGCGGGTGCTGCCCTTCAGCGTTCCGTCCTCGTTGGGCAGGCAGCTGTAGTTCATCTGCACCAGCTTATGTTTCAGCGATTCCTCGCCACTGCGGATACGCTTTACGCGCTCCCTCTGTTCGCCACCGTTGCGGATGGCCATATACTCTTCTTTCGTCAGGACGGGCATCATCATCTTTGCTCCATCCTTATAATATATCATGTGACAGCTCATCGTCTTTTCGAATTAAAAATTAAAAGAGAAAAATTAAAAATGAGATAAAGATTACTGCGGTAGCAAATTCTTCACTCTTCATTCTTCATTCTTAATTTAGAAATTGGGGTTTCCCAGTTTTGAATTATGTTTAAGTTCCTGTGCTTTCTTGGCGATGGCCTTTGCCTGTCGGATTAATTGGTGCGGCAGTTCGTCAATAAGCTGTTCTGACATTAAAAACAGAAAGTAGTAATTGCCGTCATGTCCCAGGCTAAGCGAACAGTTGTCATCACGGAAGATGGGGTGATTCTTCTTGCGCTTTGGTTTTTCTGTGATGTACAATCGTCCGTCATGCATTAGTTGTACCTTACAGCACCCCGTAAAGGGTTCTGTCTCTATGTCGTCCAGGTTAACAATATCTGCTGTGCGCAGACCTTCTTTTGTTTCGCCGAGGCTAACGATGGCCTCGTAATGTACTTCTTTGCTTGAATTTTTTTTGTTATTTTTCATCATGTTGAGTTGAAATTTTATGTGAGGCGAAGTTTGGAATTGCTGGCCAGCTTATTCACGTGAAGTTCCTCACTTCAACTCAGGTTGTATTTATAGATGATAGATAATAGATGATAGATAATAGATGATAGATTGGCTAATTATCCTCTCACTAACTTATCACCACCTCGGTCAGTTTTTTAACTGTTCCCCAGCTTTTGCCAGCATAGCAGGCATTATTCATTTCCCATAGCGGGCATCTGTAAGTGGCAGGCACGCGGTGTCTTCTGTCCTTCTTGCATATGCGGTTTCCTTCGCAGTCTATGCTCTTGTATAGGCAGCTGGCACAGCACTTTTTTACCTTCACGTGGTATTCATTCATCACGTAAACCGTTCTCTTAACTGTCTTCTTTTCCATTTTCTTTTCCATTTC
>JAGBLM010000087.1 GCA_017635415.1 Succinivibrio sp.
AGTCTTGAAGAATTTACCACTTATCCAGACCTACGAGAGGGAGTAAGTTTTGATGTCTTCATGACGTTGATGCTGCACACCGGATATGTCACCTATGCTGATGATGCAGACTTCTTAAGTGAGGTAAAAATCAGAATTCCTAATAGGGAGGTACTCTCCTGTTTTAGAACCAAACAGAAGTTTTTGTACGGTGAGAACAATCCTTACTGGTTCAATCAGGCGCTGACGCTTGTTGACCTCTTAATGGAAAATAAGACTGAAGAGGCTCAATCTCTGATAGGTACCATGTTAAAAGAGTTTTTAAGTGTCAGAAACAGTGGTTCAGAGTTTTACTATCATGGCTTTATGACCGGAGTGCTTGGTCTTGCCTGTGCGGCAAAAGGCATCGACTTTTATGAGGAGGTTGAAAAAGGCTCAGGTTACCCTGATGTGGTGATGATAAAGACCTCGTCAAGTACAGTTACTGTACTTGAATTCAAGCAAGGTAAAAAAGAGTTACCAAAACTTATTGCCAGTGCAAATGACGCTACAGGACAAATCATTGACGAGCATTACGCCGAACCTTATATCAAAGATCAGTACAGCAGAGTATACGGCATTGGTATCGGCTTTGGAGGGAAAGACTGTGTGGTTAAATCTTTAGGTAATCTTTCTGAGCGTGAATGATATCAAGCAGCAGTACAGCGATTAACAATTCAAGTCGTTCAATTCTTTTCATTTGCGTATCCTCCAAAATTCTTTATACTTCAAGTTGCCCCCTAGTCCTCCAACTAGGTGCGGTGTTTAGTTAAACATCAGGTCAAGGATTCGTAGTTTTGAGTCAATAATTAAGACTATGACTGCAATGATTTCGGTCTTTGACCATCCTCTTTTGTAAGAGTTTACTTAAACAGGCATGCCATGCGTCTTGTAAAACTATTTCTGATGGGATTTGATCTTCAGAAAAAAGAAGAATAAAAAGCACTGTAAGCGCACTGGTACAGAATGTTTTGGGAAGAGAATCAGTCATCCGTCCAAACGACAGACTTATTTAGGGGAGAGGATTCTGCCGTCTCATCGTGCAACAGCAGGAGAAGGCAGAATCCTAGAGTAAACAAGGGAGTTCTACTGTGCGGCAAAATTAAGCAGACTGTAGATACTGTTCTCCTTTCCTTCGAGGACTTTTACCGCCGCAAAGTATTCCTCAACCGTCGGCAGGCGACCGAGTATGGCGCTGACTGCGGCAAGTTCCGCGCTGCCTAAAAAGACATTGGCTCCATTACCAAGACGGTTCGGGAAGTTTCTCGTTGAGGTCGAGATCACTGTGGCATTGTCTGCAACCCTGGCCTGGTTACCCATGCACAGTGAGCAGCCAGGAATTTCCACGCGGGCACCGACCTTGCCGAAGATACTCAAAAGTCCCTCATCAGACAGTTTCTGTCTATCCATTCTGGTCGGAGGGGTAAGCCACAGTCTTACCGGAACCTCTGACTTGGTATCTTTCAAGATTTCAGCCGCAGCCCGGTAGTGACCGATATTGGTCATGCACGAACCGATGAAGACCTCGTCAATGGCGGTACCGGCGGTCTTAGAGAGCAGTCTGGCATCATCAGGATCGTTTGGTGCACAGACGATAGGCTCGGTAATCTTAGAGCAGTCTATCTCCAGAACCTCCGCATAGGAGCAGTCATCATCAGCCTCGATAAGCTCAGGTTTTCTCAGCCACTCCTCCATAGCCGCAGCACGACTGTACAGCGCGTCTGCAGATTCATAGCCTGCGGCAGCGAGTTTTCTTAACAGAGCGATATTTGACCTAAGATAGGTCTTCACACTCTCCTCTGACAGGCGCACCGAACAGGCTGCCGCAGAGCGTTCAGCAGATGCATCGGCAAGTTCAAAGGCATGTTCAACTGACAGATCTTCAAGGCCTTCGATCTCGATAATACGACCTGAGAAAACATTTTTCTTGCCCTTCTTCTCTACAGTCAGAAGTCCCTTCTGTATGGCAAAGTAAGGAATGGCATGTACCAGATCGCGCAGAGTAATACCCGCTCTTCTCTTGCCGACAAAGCGCACCAGTACTGACTCCGGCATATCGAGCGGCATCATACCGGTAGCAGCGGCAAAGGCCACCAGTCCTGAACCTGCAGCAAAGGAAATACCCAGCGGCATGCGGGTATGGGAGTCTCCGCCAGTTCCTACCGTATCGGGCAGGCACATACGGTTAAGCCAGGAGTGAATGACCCCGTCACCAGGATGCAGAGCCACACCGCCGCGACTGATGAAGAAATCAGGCAGAGTCCTGTGGGTCTTCACATCAACACTCTTAGGATAGGCCGCGGTGTGACAGAAAGACTGCATCACCAGAGGCGCAACGAATTTCAGACAGGCCAGATCGGTCAGTTCATCACGAGTCATAGGACCGGTAGTATCCTGAGAGCCTACCGTGGCAATTTTAGGTTCACAGTACTGCCCAGGTCGAATACCGTATACTCCGCAGGCCTTACCGACAATTTTCTGAGCTCTGGTGAAACCGCCCTGACCTTCCACCGGTGAGCTTCTGCTGAAGATATTATCCTCACCAAGCCCCAAAAAGGCTCTGGCTCTTGCCGTCAGATCCTTACCGATAATCAGTCTGATACGTCCGCCTGCACGCACCTCATCGAGGAGAGTCGGCGTTTTAAGTTTAAAGGTGCAGAGGACCTCACCGCTGTCATGGTCGGTAATAGTTCCAGCGTAGACGTTAAAATCAACTGTCATGCCGTTTTCAAGTCTGCTGACATCGCATTCAACTGGCAGAGCTCCGGAATCTTCGAGGGTGGTGTAGAAGATTGGTGCAATCTTACCGCCTACCACAAAGCCTCCGGCACGTTTGTTCGGAACTCCATCAATATCATGGCCGATGTGCCAGATTAGGGAATTAGCCGCACTTTTACGGCTTGAACCGGTACCGACAACGTCTCCAACGAAAAGCAACGGATAACCTTTCTCTTTTAAGGCGTTTATAGCCTTGACAGGACCCTTTACTCCGCTGACATCAGGTGTAATTCCCGGTCTTTCCATCTTGAACATGGCCTGAGCGTGCAGAGGAATATCCGGTCTTGACCAGGCATCAGGCGCTGGAGAGAAATCATCGGTGTTAATCTCACCTGATACTTTGAAAACAGTAAGAGTAATACTTTGCAAAAGTTTAGGACTCTCAAGGAACCAGCTGCCCTCAGCCCATCGGCGCATCAGCGTCTGCGCCGCCTGATTGCCCTTTTTGCACAGTGCACTAACCCGGTCAAAAGCGTCATAGATGAGCAGTGTATCGGATAGGGCTTCAACGGCTGTATCGCAAAGTTCCTTATCCGAGAGAAAATCAATGAGATAGGAAACGTTAAAACCACCCTTCATGCCGCCTAGGTATTTAACGGCACTTTTTTTGGAAATAATCGGACTTGACAGTTCACCTTTGGCGATACGGCTAAGAAAATCAGCCTTCAATCTGCTTGAGTCATCAACTCCCGGGTTGATCCTTTGCGTCAGCAGATTAAGCAGTGTTTCCTCACTTCCTGAGGGAGGATTCAACAGTACCGCGGTAAGTTCCTTTACCTGTGGTGCGTTAAGCGGTAATGGTTCAATTCCCTGATTCTGACGTGCTGCTGCTTGCTCAAAATAATCAGACAGATATAAAGACATGAGTGGACCTCAGGTTGTAATGATTTGATGTGTTCAGTTAGTTTCGAAATAATCGCCAGTTGAAATGCGGACCAGGATCGGTTTTCCTTTCCGGAGCCACCTCGTTGTGTCCGGCAATATTGCCGCCGATATCAGGATAGGCCCGGCGCAGGGCATCCACCGCAAGTTTCAGGCTTTCATACTGCTCTAAAGTGTAAGCACAATAATCACAGCCTTCAAGTTCAATGCCCACGGAGTAATCATTGCACTCTTTGCGACCATTGTACGAAGAACGTCCGGCATGCCAGGCTCTGTCAAGAAAGGAGACGTACTGTGTTATAAGTCCGTATCGGTTGATGAAAAGGTGAGTAGAAACCTCAAGATTACAGATGCCCTTAAAATAGGGATGCTCATCCCCCCTCAGCCGGCCCAGGAAGAGATCATCGACATAGTGACCGCCAAAATGTAGCGGCGGCAGAGCGATACAGTGGATGACGATAAGAGAGATTCTGGTCCCGGGCGGTCTTTTCCCGTAACGGCAGGTTGGTACCCGCCGTACATTATCAAGCCACCCGTCTGTAACCTGCATTGCATCAGTAGCTTAAGGAAGCCTTCCCGACAGCACTTTTAGTGTCAAGAAACTCGATAGCTCTGGCCTGAGCTGAGGTATTGAAGACCACCACTTCATAATTGGCCTCATCACACAGCAGAGCCCGCAGAAGCTTATTGTTAAGAGCATGGCCAGTCTTGAAGGCCCTGAACTGACCGAGAATGCTGTGACCATTCATGTACAGATCACCTACCGCATCGAGCATCTTATGTTTGACAAACTCATCCGGATAACGCAATCCGTCAGGATTGACCACATGGTAATCATCTAGAACCACGGCATTGTCAAGTGAACCACCCATGGCCAGATGGTGAGCATGCATATACTCAACATCACGCATAAAGCAGAAGGTACGGGCCCGAGACAGTTCATCGGCAAAACGGCGACCTGTAAAATCAAGTCTGAAATGCTGCAGTTCGCGATCCATCGCAGGGTGATCAAAATCAATGGTCAGATCAAGTTGGAAACCACCCTCATTAGGATTCAGCTCTGCCCATTTTTCATTATCCTCAACGCGAACCTTGCGCAGCACACGCAGATAGCGTTTAGGCTCATCAAGTTCCACTACACCTGTGGATTCAAAAAGATAAATGAATGGCTGTGCCGAGCCGTCCATAATCGGCAGTTCAGGAGCATTGACATCAACATACAGATTGTCAATGCCGGTGGCTGACAGAGCGGCGGTCAGATGCTCCACCGTTGAAATTCTGACTCCGTTGAGATCAACAAGAGCAGTACATAACTGAGTGTCACGCACAGCATCCGGCTCACATCTGATGGAAACGTGAGGATTAAGATCGGTACGGGTATAAATGATTCCGGTATTGGCTGGTGCAGGACGGAAGGAAACCTCAACCTTGGCGCCAGAATGCAATCCGATGCCCGTTGCAGCTACTGTCTGCCTTAAAGTACGCTGTCTGGTCATACTTTGCCACTCCACGAAAATTTACAGTTGCGCAAATTATAGCAGATAAAAACTTAGAATCTGCTTAGAGTCACAAATTCAGTAAGAAAATTTTAACTGGTTCAATTTCTCGCTTGTCCCATAATCCGCCCCACCCCTGTTTCTGTGCTCCGTTAACTTTTTTTGTATAAAAAATGGGATTCAGTTTACATTTGCCGACAATTTTTGTAACGGTAATATGATCCTATACGCATAGTTTCTGAACAAAGATCATCTTGAACACAAACTCATCTAAGATGAGAACAGTTGCATTACCACCTCCTGACCAGGTCTTTTATGAGAAGAGCAACCTTTCCCTCAGACATAAACTTAGGTTTTTACGGCCACAAACATACTTCCGTTTTTCTCATCTGGTTCATTACGGCTTTTGCGGTGATCTGGTTTCTGCTCAGCAGATTCGCTGCCGTTGAGTTTAGTCTCAATCTCAATGTTTTTGACCTTATCCTGCTTGCTTTCAGTCTTGTCTTAGGCTTCCTGCTTTTAAAATACACTACGGCGCTTGGCAATCTTCTGACTCTGTGCTGTCTTGCCGCGGGCTTATATTTTCTAAAACTTTACTGCCGTGAAATTTCAGACACGTTGATAAAACTTTTTGAATGCGATTCAAAACTCAATCTTTTCTATACGCTGTGCTGTGTCACCTGTCTTCTCAGTAGCATTATCGCTCAGTTGCTGAAAGTGGTGATCAGGCTTTTTTTTCTGATCCCGATAAAATGGTTTAACCATTCCTATTTTCTCAGTCTGATAAGAGAAACTCTCAGTGCCTTTGTCACCGCCGCGCTGCTGTTCTTCTTCTACCTGTTCATCATTATGACGATCCTGTTCCTTGTCTATAACAGTTATCTGTCCATATCCATTCTTTATAACGACTGTCTTGCCAGTTCCCCACTCTATGAGCTTTTCTGTAAAACTACCGCCAGATTCGTATCAATATGTCTTGAGGATCCTTTTACTGAATATCTGAACCTGCCTACCCCTCCTTTATAAGGCAAGAAGATTCCTCCAGCAAAGACTGCTCTAGATTCTACCTGCTTGCCCCAAGTCTTTTGACCTGCGATAAGTGCTGGTCAAAAAGAGAGGTCTTATATGATTTCAGACTGACTGTTTACTGCCTCAACATATTCCGGTTCTGTTTTCTGCTCCCGAAAACGTATTACAGGATCTGCATATTATCCAGCAATATTTTTGATTGAATATTCACCAAAAGTTTCCTACGTTATTCATCCTCAGTTTAAAGAAGAGATGTGATTTTTTCATATAACATCTAATCATTAGACTTTAAGCATGGTGCGATACCTCTTTTAACAGCATAGGTTAAGGAAACAGTTTTATGTCAGAGAGTCCAGCTACATTACTTAACAATCCTTATGGAAAGGCTTCATTTGGTTTATTTCGTAAAAATGGTCAGGTCTTTGTCGATAAAAGTCTAATGATTAAGTACCTCGACGATCAGGCAATGAGTTAGT
Source organism: Succinivibrio sp. (assembly GCA_017635415.1). Taxonomy (GTDB): domain Bacteria; phylum Pseudomonadota; class Gammaproteobacteria; order Enterobacterales; family Succinivibrionaceae; genus Succinivibrio. Next base: position 6,680 of record JAGBLM010000087.1, read on the forward strand.
ATCCTGTACTGCTGCGTCCCCGCCGTTTCGGTAAATCAACCTTTGTGCAGAATTCGATTGGCTCCTCAAGGTTAAAATAGTCAAAACCAGCTGCGGTGAGTCCAAGATTACCCAGTTCTGCTGTTACAAGTTCACTGTTTTCATCAAAATCAGCAAGAGATGCCATAATTCAGTGCCCTAATTTCTCTTAAATCTAAAGCGTTATAAGGCTTTAGATGAGAAATTAAAAGACCTTATTAGAGTTGGTGATCCTCTTGTCACATTGTTAAAACAACTACTGTACGTTTTGATCCTTAAACCACAAAACA
>JAGBLM010000088.1 GCA_017635415.1 Succinivibrio sp.
AGCTGTGGCCAGGGAGAAAAAACAGGCTGACCTATCAGAAGCGGAGCCACAGGAGAAAGAGGTGGAACTGCCAGAAGAAGAACTTGAAATGATATATGATGTGTCCTCTGTTCAAGAGGCTGTGGAAGAACTTACGGAAGATATGAACTCAGAGTCTGATAATAAAAAAGAAGCTACTGAGACCTCAGAACCGGTTTCTGAGGAAACTGTTTGCTTCTTTGATGGCTTGTTGCTGCCGGAGGACTGTGTTTATGGACAGCTGGAATTTCAGAGCAATCCCAAGGGGGAAAAGGATGCTGGTGTCAGCCAGATGAAGTCTGATATCAAAAAAGGAAGATTCCTGAAAAACGCTATCCTTAAGGCTTTGCAGCAATTGGCAGAACATAGTTTTATAACTGCATCCTTCCTGCAGGCACTGCTTCATGGTCTGAGGGAAGAACAGGCAGCAGGTACAGCTGAGGCTTCTTTACAGTACCTTCATAAAAATGGATATACCGAACGCTATATCCTGAATGGCAATGAAACAATATATTGTACCAGCCTTAAATTGCGCAAATTGTTGCAACAAAAAACAGCTTGTCAATATTTGGGTGTGGAACAGGAAAAAAAGGACTCGGAGAACATAGACCTCATTCAATATGTTGAGCCTAAGCATGTAGTGTCACGTTTAGCATGGCTGGCCATCTACACGCAATATATGAGTGGAATGAATGGCTTATGCTTATTGAAGGGTAGCAGGCAGGTGAGGAGCGTTTTCGGCAATGCCTCCTTCCAGATGTTAATCCGTTGGGGCAAAAAAGATCCCTATGACATTATGCTGGGCTTTTTTGATAATCAGCTGGATAAGAGCGCTCAGCTTATTTGGCAGAATATCACCAGGATGTCGCAGGAAAAGGGCAAGATATGGTGCCTCACTCTGGCAGGCATGGACCGTTCCCATGTGACTGCACTTCACGAGAAGATGAAGGAGACAGAGACTTTGCAGTACTTACTGATGGGCAAAATCTATTACTATGTGTATGAAGAGAAGAGTTTCTTTACACCGGATTGGGCAAAAGTGGACCCAGTGTATGCTCCTGCTAAAGAAGAAATGTCTGAACTGGAGTCAGGAGCAGAGACAACTGCAAAAGATCCGGATGTAGAGCTGGAAGCACCGGAGAATGTAGAAAAGGAAGTGCCGGATAATGTAGAATCGGTGGTGACAGAGGCGGAACAGAAGGAGGAGGTTCAGGAAGAAAATGAGGTCTTGGAAGACATTGGGACAGAGAAGTTGGGGGCTGATTCAGAGCCGGTTGCTGTACAGACAGCTGAGATACCTGTGGCTGACCCAGTGCCAGAGGAAAAGGTCCCAAAGCAGCCTCTTATCCTGACAGAAAAGCGGCGGGAGGAGATTTTGAATCAGGTCATGGATGCTGTTTGCAAAGGCAGTATCTGCAGTGCTACGGCCTATCTCAAATATTGGAGCCAGATCCACGAAGAGCTGGTTGTTGACTATAAGCAGCTGGCTTATGCGGTCCACGACCATTCGCTGAGTATGCGCTATACCTCCGAACAAGCCTGTACCTTATTTAGCGGAGATGTTTCTGTGTTCCGGCAGTATCTGGAGCTGGCCGTGGCATGCCGTACCTTCTTCTACAACGATATCGAGTATGATTATCTGGCTCACAACCTGCAGGATATGGCATCTGTTACCGATTTGATGTCAGCGGATCTTTCCAATATTCTGTATCAGCTGATGAAGTTCAAGCAGGACAATCAGAAGGGCATTGATTTCTATGCAGATTATCG
>JAGBLM010000089.1 GCA_017635415.1 Succinivibrio sp.
CTTTTCCCAGTTTCTTAATGTCTGAACATGAACTCCTAATATTTTTGCTGCTTGTCCGATTGGAATAATTTTGTTCATGTAATGATAAACCTATAAAATATATTAACTATTATAAACTATTTATAGATTTAATAAAACAGTTAATTACCCCACAGAGCACTTATGATTCTGCGAGGTCTTCTCTGCACTTGACTGGTTGAAAATGCAGGGTCTGGTTCTGACTACAGTCTGACAAATCCTGCGCCGTCACAGGCGTGAGTTTCAAAAATAGAGGCCTCACGACCAGAAACTGCAGGATATTTGGCTTTGACTGCTGCTTTGACCTTTTCCACATCATCAGGTTCGACTACTGCAACCACCGAACCGCCAAAACCGCCACCGGTCATACGTACTGCGTTTTTGCCGTCCCCCAGAGCCTCACTGATGATCTCCACTAGAGCATCAATCTCAGGGATAGAATTCTCAAAATCATCTCTCATAGAGCAGTGCGAGGCGTACATCAGCCTGGAGAGTTCTTTAAGATTACCGTTTCTGAATGCGACTACCGCATCTTCCACACGTTTGTCTTCAGTGATAACGTGACGCGCTCTCCTGAAAGATTCATCATCCATCTTTGATCTTGCGTTTTCAAGCATTTCTAAGGTTGCGTCACGCAACAGGTCAACGCCCATAACAGCGGCAGCTTTCTCGCAGCTTTCGCGACGGTCGTTGTACTCAGATCCCACCAGCTGATGCTTGACGTTGGAATTGATGACCATAATGACCAGGTTTGAAGGAACTTCAACCTGAGTCAGTTCAAGACTCCTGCAGTCTATGCAGAGAGCATGATCTCTTTTGCCGCAGGCGGAGATGGTCTGATCCATAATGCCGCATTTCATGCCGATATAGGCTTCTGCAGCCTGTCCGAGCAGGGCTATTTTCTGCAGCGGAATATCAAGAGAAAAGGCGTTGGAGACCATGCAGCCGAATGACACCTCCAAAGAGGCTGACGAAGAGAGGCCTGCCCCCAGAGGAATATCCCCGGAAATAGCCACATCAAGACCTTTTACCCTGGCGCCGTATTCTTTGGTAATAAGCATGGTCATACCGCGCAGATAATTGGACCAGAGTTTATCCCTGCTCTTTTCAATATCGGCACTGATGACAAACTCATCATAATCACCGCCATCAATATCTGCGGCAAAGATACGCATTTTGTCAGTACCGTTTTCACAGGCGGACACGGCAGTGCCGTATTTGATGGCGCAAGGCAGTACAAAACCACCGTTGTAGTCAGTATGTTCACCGATAATGTTTACTCTGCCGGGAGCATAAGACTGCATGGCAGGATTTTTTTTAAACCTGTTTTTAAAGGATTGTGCAGAAATGTTACGTACATCGCTCATGTTAATCTCTCAACTTATCTGTCAGTATAGTGAATATCGCTCAGTCCGCGCAGACGGTCGGCAGCCTGCTCGGCAGTCAGATCGCGCTGTTTTTCTGCAAGCAGTTCAAAACCTGCCACAAATTTCTTGACGGTGGCACTTCGCAAAAGAGGAGGATAATAATGGGCATGCATCTGCCACTCAGGATGTTCCTCACCGTCGGTCGGAGCATTATGCCACCCCATGGAGTAGGGGAATGAACATTCAAAAAGATTGTCATATCTGGTGGTCAGCTGTTTAACCGCCAGAGCGAGATCATTACGCAGCTCCTCATTGAGTCTGTCAATTGAAGATACGGCAAATTTCGGCAGGATCATGGTTTCAAAAGGCCAGAAAGCCCAGAATGGAACCAAGGCAACAAAATACTCGGTCTCAAAGATGATGCGCTCTTTTTTCTTCAGTTCTGCCCCGACATAGTCAAGCAGAAGATTCCTACCGTGCTTTTCATAATATTTGCGCTGTTCTCTCTGTTCCTTGCAGATCTCCTCAGGCAGAAAATCGCAGGCCCACACCTGTCCGTGTGGATGCGGATTGGAACAGCCCATGATTGCACCCTTGTTTTCAAAAAGCTGCACATATCTGTAGGTCTTACCCAGATCGGTATACTGCTCCGCCCAGAGATCAACAACCTTGCGGATCTGCTCAACCGGAAGAACAGGCAGGGTCTTTGAGTGATCTGCAGAAAAACAGATGACTCTTGCTGTACCACGTGCAGGTTCAAGCACGAACAGTTCATCGCACTCTCCGCCATCTTTTGGCGTATCCGGCATCAGAGCCGCAAAATCGTTGGTGAAGACAAAATTGCTTTCATAATCAGGATTAACATCACCGTTCACCCTTTTGTTGCCGGGACACAAATAACATTTCGGATCATACGAAGGCTTGTCTTCAGGAGGCAGTTTTTCAACCTGTCCAAGCCACGGGCGCTTGGCCCGATGAGGGGATACTAGGATCCATTCGCCGGTCAGAGGATTGAATCTGCGGTGCGGATGTGAAGTTATATCAAAACTGCTCATGGTAAATCCTCAGTTGTCATATCCGTTAGGGTTGTTCTTCTGCCAGTTATAGGAATCGGCTGCCATTTCATCAAGATTCTTCTGTGCGCTCCAGCCCAGTTCATTTCTTGCTTTGCTCGGGTCCGCATAACACTGGACCACATCACCAGGACGTCTTGGCGCGAACCTATACGGTAGTTCTCTGCCTATAGCTTTGGAAAAGGCCTTGACCATATCAAGAACACTGTAGCCAATACCCGTACCGAGGTTGTAGATGTGAACACCGGACCTGTTCATACAGTGTTCAAGAGCAGCAACGTGGCCTCTTGCCAGGTCCACAACGTGAATATAGTCTCTGATACAGGTTCCGTCAGGTGTCGGATAGTCGTTGCCGAAAATGTTCAGATGCGGCAGTTTACCAACTGCTACCTGAGTCAGATACGGCATCAGATTATTCGGAATACCGCGGGGATCCTCACCTATAAGGCCAGAGTCGTGCGCTCCGACAGGATTGAAGTAGCGGAGCAGGATCATGGAAAAGTCAGGTACGGCCTTCTGCAGTTCCTCTGCCATAAATTCAATATCAACCTTGGTCTGACCGTAAGGACTGTTGGCGCGTTTTACCGGAGAATTCTCGGTAAGAGGGACACTGTCAGGCTCGCCGTAAACCGTGGCGGATGAAGAAAATACAAAGTTGAAGCACTTTCTCTCTTTCATAACCGAGAGGAGTACACGGGCGCCGTTAACATTATTGTCGTAATACTCAAGAGGTTTTTGAACGCTCTCACCTACCGCCTTTAATCCGGCAAAGTTTATTACCGCATCAATACTGTAGGCGTCAAAGACAGCCTCAAGCTGTTCCTTCACACGAATATCACCGGCCACAAAAGGAATATTGCGTTTGGTAATCCTGTTAAGCCTGGCTAAAACTGCTGGTTTTGAATTGGAAAAATTATCAAAGATCACCGGATCATAACCTGCTCTGATAAGTTCGATGCAGGTATGACTGCCGATGTATCCGGCACCACCGGTCACGAGAATAGTTGACATGTTTCAGCCTCCACAGTTAACAGGGTAATCATGTAAACGTTTACATAAATTATAGACTCTATTCCGCATCGTGCTTAATTCTTTTTGTGATCAGTCTCTAATTTTAATTTTTTTATGTTTTTTTCCTTTCTGAGAGCAGTTTTCATTCTAAAATAGATATGTAACCGTTTTCTTTTACTGAATTCATTTTTATTATGGCAACCATACGTGATGTAGCAAGATTGGCAAATGTTTCTGTGGCAACCGTATCACGAGTACTTAACGGCACGGCAAAAGTATCCGACGAAGCAAAAAATGCAGTTCTCGAGGCTACCCACGCATTAGGATTCTATCTGAACGCCAATGCCCGGGCTCTTGCGCAAAAGGACAGTGAAATTATCGGTGTGCTCGTTTCAGAAGTTTCCGATCCCTATTTCGGGGTAATGGTCCGCTCCTGCGAAGAGGTGGCACACAGCAATGAAAAAATTCTGCTGGTCGCCCAGGGATTTCACGAGGAAAAAAGAGAGTTGAGAGCCATAAACAGTCTGCTCTCTCACCGTTGCGCCGGTCTTGTGGTACATGCGCTTGCAGTACCGGATAAGGTCATGGCTGAATACATGAAATCATTTCCCTATATGGTAATGATAAACCGCGTCCTTCCCGGTTTCGAGGACAGATGCGTAAATATCAACAACTTCAGAGGAATGTACCTCACCACAAAGACCCTGATAGAAAACGGTCACAGGAAAATCGCCTATGTCAATTCCTCACACCGGATCCTCGACGCGGATGAGCGTTGCAACGGCTACAGGCAAGCCCTGCTCGACCATGGTTGCGAAGTGAATGAGAATCTTATTCTCAAAGTATCACCTTCGCTTGAGGGGGGTACCACTGCAGCTCACAAACTTCTTGAGCATAAAGATGAGTTTACGGCAGTCGCCTGCTATAACGACGCTCTGGCAGCGGCGCTGATGGCGGTTTTTGCCGACAAGGGCATTAAAGTGCCAGAGCAGATCTCGGTGATAGGCTTTGACAATCTATTCTTATCCTCATGTCTTAACCCGCCTCTGACTACGGTAACCAATCCTGTGGATATCATGGGCAAATACGCAACACTGCTATCTCTGGCACTATACAATCATCAGGAGTTCAAACTTCCTGAGTTTGAAACCAAACTTATCTGGCGCAAGTCAGTCAGGGATCTGGAAAAATAGAACTCTTCTTATTTTGGTATTACAATGGAAATAAGAAGTTTCTCCATACAGACAAGGGTAATTAACACTAAATGGCTAAGAATTTCAAGCTGCATGACTCCTATCAGAAGAAAATAGAAGATGAGAAGAAGCAGCGTCGTTTTTCCACCGTCAAAAAAGGCTGGGGGAACGGTTTTGTGGACCATGCGGTGCTCAACCGTAAAATGTTTCACCCTTACTTTTTGGGGGCGTGGATAGGGATTCTTTTCTTCAAATTCCTTGTTATTGTGCTGCCCTATCAGGTACAGATGTTCATAGGGCGTTGTCTGGGCCGCGCCCTGGGGGCCATCAGTCCGTCACGCAAATATATCCTCAAATGCAATCTCAAACTGGCTTTTCCAATGATGTCAGATGAGGAAAGGCGCATCATGGCGCACAAGGTTATGGAAAATACTGGAATGGCCATTTTCGAAACCGGTATGGCCTGGTTCTGGTCAGACCGACGTCTTCTAAAAAGATGCTATATAGACGAAAAAGAATTAAGAAAGGCGAGGGAACTTGCCAAGACCGGTAAACCGATATTAGCCTTAACGGCTCACTTTCTGACTCTGGAAATCACCGCCAGACTGTATGCGACCTTCATTACCCCAGGGGTTGGCATTTACCGGCCCTCAGAGCATCCGGTGTGGGAATATACTCAGGTTAAAGGCCGCTTACGGAAAAATATTGCCTTAATTGACCATAAAGACCCGAAAAGCATGATTAAGTCTCTTATGCGAGGGATCCCGGTCTGGTATCCGCCTGATCAGGATTATGGGCGCAAGGCATCCGTATTTGTTCCTTTTTTTGGCGTTGATAAGGCGGCCACCGTAGTTGGGACGCACAATCTTGCCAAGGTGAAAGGTACAAGAGTACAGCCGATATGGACGATAAGAGAAAACGGAAAATACCGTCTTTATGTAAGTGATCCGCTGGAAAACTTTCCAACCGAGGATGTAGTTGCCGACACCCGCCGCTGCAATGAGGTCATCGAGGATATGATAAGACATGCCCCCGAACAGTATCTGTGGCTTCATCGCCGTTACAAGACAGTACCTGACGGGGTAAATCCTGAGGAGAGATATCCTAAGATCCTAAGAAATTAATGCAGAATTTGGCAAACAATTTGTTTGTGTGCACGGACAAAAGCAAATGAACACAAGATCTTTTCTAACACTGTTTTCGCTGGCAGCATGCGCTACACTACTGTCAGGATGTATTTCACAAGCCGAGCAGAATGCGGCAAACCGCATAATAACCGCCCTGCCGGCTGAGGTTGAGGGCTGTGCCTTCATAAACGACGTTGATTCTTATTCAAGCATCTCCATGTCGGGCGCAAGATTCCAGTTAAAACTTGCGGCAGCTAAACTTAACGCCACACACATAGTGGAGACTTTTGCCGTTCCAACGGTCATAACCAGATCCATCCTTGGGGTGTCGCTGTCAGGACGAGCCTATCGCTGCCCTCAGGGAAAGGGACCGAAGATGGCTGCGGCAAATGCAGAAATCCAGTATGATATCCCATCGGCAGAATCTGTTATGGGAGACGCCAACGGTCCAGGATATGCTCCTAAATTACCGCGCCACAGCGGTCAGTAGAATTTCCTGCCAGATCTGTTTTACGACCTCACATTCTGCCGGCAGTTCAGTCCTCGGAACAATTCTCGGTCTGTCTGCCAGCGAATAACGGTGATAAAGACCGCGCAGGTCAAGATAGGTCTTTTTGAGGAGCACACACCGGGCGTCAGGAAGGATGCCCAGTCTTGAGCATTCATCAAGGATACGCACATTATCAGACCAGAGCACCATATCAGTTTGTAAAGGAGCTTCTCTTAAAAGCAGGTATTGGGCAATAAACTCAATATCGACAATACCGCCTGCGCTCTCCTTAAGGTCAAAGAGTTCCTCAGTTCCCCTGTCAAGATGCTTTCTCATCTTCTCCCGCATCTCCACCACGTCAAAGCGCAGTTTTTCAGGATCGCGCGGAGTGCGCAGAACTTTTTCCCTGATGGCACTAAATCTCTTTATTACCTTTTCCGAGCCGGCTATAGGTCTTGCTCTTACCAGGGCCTGATGTTCCCATGTCCAGGCTCTGTTGAGCTGATAATCAGCAAAACTGTCAATGTCGCTGATGAGAACCCCTGAATCACCATCAGGACGCAGGCGCATATCCAGATCGTAGAGAATACCTCCTACGGTTCTCGTAGTGGAAAGATGCAGCAGTCTCTGCACCAGACGCTGATAGAACATCCCGTCAGGAACACTGTTTTCTCCGTCAGTCATGCCATCGCTGCCGTCGCTGATGAAGACCATATCAAGATCGGATTTGTATCCCAGTTCAATACCGCCCAGTTTGCCATAGGCAATTACCGCGATACCTGGATCATTGATACTAGCCCCCGCAGGTGCGCCATATTTTTTCTGCATCTGATCCCAGGACATATTGAGCAGTTCCCTGACCAGAGCTTCAGCAAGCCATGTTAAGGAATCACTGATTTTCATCAGGGGCAGATGTTCCGATTTGTCGGACATGGCAATACGCAACACCATAATCTTTTTGAAAAGCCGCAGCTCTTCCATCTGTTCCTCAAGATCATCGGGATCTATTCTTAAAAGTCTTTCCTGCAGCATCTGCAGGAACTCTTCAGGCTTAGGAGGGACGTCAAGATACTGCGGAGCAATAAGTTCATCAAGGAGAATGGGATGGGCACTGATAAGATCACCGGCAAAAGCATTCTCCTGCAGCAGGGTAATAAGTCTGTGCAGAGTGGATTTATTGTTATCCAGAAGCTGCAGATAAGTCGTTCTCAGTGCAACTTTTTCAATCAGGGCTCCAACTTTTCTGAACAGTTCGTCAGGATGGGTGACAGGAGCAATCTGGGTAATGACTTTCGGCATCAGACGCAGCAGCGTTTCACGACCCACCGGACCGACCGGCATGCCGGCAAGGGTAGAACGCAGAGTAATGATGGATTGAGCAAGATTTCTGCATTCATTTTCGTCATGCACATACTGTGACAGCATTTCCGAAAGGACCGCAGAATCATAGTTGCTCTCCCACAGTTCCGCGCCTTCCAGAAAGCTTTCATCCTCATCCTCATCAGAGGAGACCACCTTGTCGAACTCGTTATGCACTGCCGTCATAATCTTATTAAGATCACCGTAGAATTCCTCCCACGATTTCTTATTCATCAGCAGGACAATTCTGGCACGATCCTTTTCGCTGTCGGGCAGGGTCTGAGTCTGCTGATCGGCAATTTCCTGCAGACAGTTTTCAAGGCGTCTTAAACACAGGTAACAGGTATCAAGCAGTTGACACACCTCACGAGGCAGGAGCTCAAGCTCCTCAAGATAGACCAGTGTTTTTCTAAGATTGCGCTCCTGCAGTTTTGGGATCCTGCCGCCCCGCATCAGTTCAAAAACCTGGGCCACAAACTCGATTTCCCTGATTCCGCCCCGACCAAGTTTAAAATTATCGACAAGTCTTCTCCTTCTGACCTCCGCCTCAATCATATGCTTGAGTTTACGCAGAGACATGATCGCGCCATAATCAAGGTAACGTCTGAAAACAAAAGGCTTGAGCATTTCACGCAGTTCATCGCCATACCCTCCGAAGTCCTCCGAAGAGCCTAAAAGTCTGGCCTTTACCAGAGCATAACGCTCCCAGGTTCTCCCCTGAGTTTCGTAATAGTTGGCGAGCGCATCAAAGGAATTGACCATTGCCCCGACATCCCCGAAAGGCCGCAGACGCAGATCAATGCGGTAGCAGAAACTGTCCACGGTTTTATCGGAGAGCAGATTGGCCGTACGCTGCACAATTTTGGTAAAAAATTCTCTGAAACTAATGCTTCGGATGCCGCCCTCCGTTTCTCCCTCACGCGGATAGCAGAAAATCAGGTCAAGATCAGAGGAGAAGTTGAGTTCCCTGCCACCAAGTTTTCCCATACCGTAGGTCAGAAGCGGCATACTTCTGCCCCCGTCGAGGGCATCACCGAACATTCTGGTAAAAGACTTTCGAACTGCCACCAGGGTCTTGAGGACAATCTGTTCGGCAAGATCTGAAAGCAGTTGGAAACTTTCTTCAATATCTGTCGAGCGACCAGTCAGATCTCTCCAGGCAATCGGTACCATCATCGTTCTTCTGAGCACTCGCAGACGGTGCTTGAATTCGAAATCTCCAAGACCAGGGACTATTTTCTGTATGATCTGTTCCCTAAAAGAAGAAGACACCACCAAAGGATCATCAAGAGCACCCTGTTGCAGAAGTTCCGTGCACTCTTTGGGGTACATGAAAATGGTGTTAGCAATAAACTCCGACACACCGAGTACCCAGCGGAAATCAGGCTGAGCATCAAAGACGGGGAACTGTTCAGGTGACAGTTTCTGCTTCAGTCTGTCATAGAATTTGTCTGATTCTTTTTTTAGAATATCAGGAAGCTCCGGCAAACTGTTTTTATCCGGAATGAAATTAAACGGCATCAAGTCACCTTAAAAAAATACAGATCCGCAGCTACCTGATGAGCATGGACAGGAAGACCTTGAGTTTCAGAGGGATCACAAAAATCTTGTAACTGTTTTCAAGTTTTCTCATATTCTCCGTAATGACTGAAAGCGTATAACGATCATTGTTAAGGGAATACTTGGTCACCAGCCGCTCAAACTTGCTGAGTTTTCCTTCAAACTTACTTAAAAAACAAATGATAACCTTCAGATCATGACTGTAGTTTACCGGTTCACGTTCCCCTTCATTAAAAGCGGCAACTCCAGATTTACGCAAAAATTTGAGTGACTTGATGAGAATCCTAAGAGAGGAAAGACAGCAGGAGAAAACAAGCGGATCATTTTTTGACAGAAACAGACCATAAAGACTCTCAAAGTTTCTGATAAGACTGAGAATATAGGACGGAAGACTGGAAAAATCAGCTTTCTGTGCAAAATCAATGCTGCTCTTTCTGCTATCCCTGATAAGGGAGGCGCGATGCATCTTGGAGAAAGGCTCCAGCACCAGGGGCAGATCTTTTTCAGCAAGAGTGGTTATCAGTGAACAGAAAATAAGAATAATCTCTTCCTGCGGTCTTTTCGTGTCCTTAAGTTCAATCTCGATTTCATTGATCGGTACGACACTCTCCCCCTCAACCGTGATAGTACCGTGATCATAGGCAACTTCGAAAAGACTGTCCATGGTGGCGAAATTAAAAGAGTGACGGTCAAAATCTATCTCACAGACCGGTTTTAAGACTTCACTGACGCCGTCAGGGTCAAAATCTTCTGGGAAGGCTTCGTGCGGGAACTTGGACAGTTCGGGAAGTTCCTGCTCCTCATCGATGGGCACATTGTATTCACTGCGCAGGTGAACGCCGCCGACATTGCTGCCGCGCAGTTTCAGAGTCTGTTCCGTAAAACCGTTGCCTTTTCTGATTCTTACACCGGCGCCGATTTTAAACAATTTCTGATCTGCAGTATCAAAATAAACGTTGGATAGTGAATCAACCTTTGGCTCTGAAACCTTGCCGAAGGTACTCATCAGATCCATAAGATTGCCAGGATTACCGAGCACGCCAAATTTCAGTTCGATTTCTCTATTATTCATAATAGTCATTCTCCTGTCATAATCCTGACTATACCACGCTTTCTCTGCAAATTAACGCACATTATCCTGGTAATTGCAAACACCTCTTCTCTTTTGGTATGCAAATGAATAAAGATTCCACACCATAAAAAGAATAATGGTGTCAAAACAGGACGATAAACTGTACCTGCTGTGATACAATCTGTGCATCTTATTGTGAGGTTGAAAGTGTCAGTTTATTCTAAAATTTGTGCCCTAGCACTCGGAGCAGTGATAATCAGTTCTTGTTATGCCGAAGAAGAGAACACTGCTGACGCCGCAGTTTCCCAGAAGGAAACTCAGGATAATAACGGTGACTTTTATGAAGGCGCCACTGTCTATGTGTCAGACAAAGTTAATGTCTGGATGCGCTCAGGACCAGGTTCAAGCTACCGTATAACCGGAACAAAACACGTCGGTGATACACTGACCTTCCTCCGCTTCAGTCCAGGAGGAAAGTATATTGAAGTGCGTGACGGAGAGGCCACCCACTGGATGCAGACCACCGATTTGCAGCTGGAACCTAACGGCAAAGCACTTGCTGAACAGTATACAAGCAAGATTAAGGAGCTTGAAGAGAAACTGGCAAACTACGACAGTGAGATAGCGCAGAAATATAACGCCGCGGCAAGGAAACTTGAAAAATTAGAAAACGAAAACGCCGGTCTTAAAAAATCCCTCGAAGAGAAGGATGCCTCTCTGCAGAAACTGGATGAGGAAAGACGCGACTATGCCGGACGTCTTGAAAACAAGGAACTGGATATGCAGATGCGCTGGTGGCTGCAGGGAGCGCTGATTGCACTAGGCGGCGCGATTATCGGTATTTTCCTTGTGTTTATTCCAAGACCTAAATCATCACGGAAAAAACGCGACCGTTTCTAGTCTGCCTGAATGAATCTTACCTCATAGTAATTTTTACCGCCAAGGCGCTTCTGTCCTTTCACCTTCTTAAGGGGCGCCTTCTGCACAAGAGCAAGATCTGAAGGTCCCACCAGATTGACAATCTTAGGGATCTTGAAATGACCGAGTTCAAGATCAGCCCGCAGCGGATCTTCATCTGTCTCATAGAGTCTGCCCGCATCCATAAGAGCGCTGCTGACCTTTGTTCTGGTAAGATCAAAAGCCTCATCAAAGCTGTCCTTTGCCAAAAGCACAAACAGGCTGAGACCTACACAAGCGCAGACAAAGCAATAGGAAAACAGCACGAACGCGTTTCCTCCGGTGAAGGAGACTCCGCTTAAAAGCCTTTTTATTTCATGCGGCGGCAGTTTTCTCATTTGAATTTCAGCCTTGGTCCGTCTGACAGCAGATCGTATACCATTACAGCCTCCTCCTCATTATCAAAATGAGTGCGGAAATACTGTACGGTCTGTTCAAGTTCTCTGCGGTTTTTTATGCTGGCAATTTTTTCATCATCACCAAAAAAACGCTTCATCACCGCAGAGATTTCAATGAAGGTGGCCTCGTCTGTTTTGTCAAAACCTGAAGAAGGCAAATCCTTATGCACCAGGGTGTATTCACCGTCAAAAACATGTTCAAGATAACTGCGGTTTACGACCCACAGTCTGTCGCCAAGCAGCAGTTGACCTTTTCTCTCATCAAGATGCAGCAGCACGCCATAGAAAGGCGTCAGATTATCATCACGGAAACTGACAACCGCGGGTCTGTCAATCTTAAGGAGATCTGCCAGTTCTCCCTGCTCGGTAAGACAGGAAATACCGCTGCCCTCAAGATCTTTACAGTTTATCGGAGAATCATCTTTTCTGCCGTACCCCCAGACCTTTATCAGAGTATCCACAGCATCCGTTTTAAAAATGCTGCCGGCTATGGAAATATCAAATAAAGCCCGCTCTCTGGACTCTTTCTTTTTACCGCTCAGCAGTTTATTGACCAGAGCAGAATAACTCTCTTGTACCACGTTGTCCTTTGCCACCAGCGCTTCGATGCTCTGAGAATCAATAGTCTTAGGCAGGAAAATGTATGCTGCGGCAAAAGCAGCGCCCGCACAGAATATGCCCAGCATCACGAGAGGGATCTTAACCGCTATGAAATGCGCTATGCTGCGCAGTGCTGAACGATAACCGTTGACCAGCAGACCGCGACGGTGACGGACAATCTGTTCGGCTTTTCTGACCATGGCAACACTGACCTGACGTTTCCCTGCCTTAGCCGCAATTTCCAGAGACCTGTCAGCAATGGAGTTGATGAGTCGCGGCAGACCTTTTGTCGCGCTGAACAGTGCCGTAATAGCCTTCTGACTGAAAATTGGCTCATGGCAGCCTGCCTGCTGCAGCCGAAAGGTTACGTAGGAGAGAACCTCATCACGCTTAAGATTAGGAATACTGGCAAACGCCTTGACACGTCCCCAGAACATGCGATGCTCCGGCTGCTGGATATGAGCGATAAGATCTTCCTGCCCGACCAGCAGAAAGTTGATCATCTTGCCCAGATCTCCCTCGATATTGCTGATCAGTCTGATCTGCTCAATGACCTCATCGGACAGTCCCTGAGCCTCATCAACGATCACGGTGGTCAGAATACCGTTTTCCATTGAATGCTCTAGCAGTTTGCGCAGTTTCAGAGTCAGTTCCGCGATGGATTCGAAGGATGTAGCTACCACACCTGAAGCTCTGAGAATGGTGGCCAGCAGCATGTGCTCATCAAGCCGGGGATCATCTATGGCGATGATACGCATACGTGAAGGCAGCGAACGGATCAGCATCCTCACCAGGGTTGTTTTTCCAGAACCTGATGCTCCGGAGAGAATACATATTGAACCACTTCTTGAGAGATTCTGCGTGAGCAGATCCAGTGCCTGATGCTGAGCAAGACCTACGAAATAAAAACGTTTATCAGGAAGGCCGTCAAAAGGTAGTTCATCAAGTTCAAAAAACTTTGTATACATATGTAATCTGTACCGGTCAGGACTTAGGAGCAATAATTCGCCTGTCTATAGTTTCACCTTGGATATCTCTGCAGTAACGTCTGACCACGGCACATTTTCTCTCAGTAAAGAAAAGATGTTCTTGTAAGCTATGAAAAAAGACTTCTTCTGTTTTGCGTACAGTTTCCGCACAATTTGGTATCATTTTAGCACGACACGGGTATATAGAAAACGAAGATTAAGGGGTTCTTAAGCACAATGCAGGTCTATCTTGTTGGTGGCGCTGTCAGAGATAAAATTCTGGGCACTAAAGGCTATGATCGCGACTTTGTCGTGGTCGGCGCGACCGTGCAGGAGATGATCGACCAGGGGTTTACCAGGGTAGGTCATGATTTCCCTGTTTTTCTGCATCCTGTAACTCACGAGGAATATGCGCTGGCAAGAACCGAGCGTAAAAACGGTCACGGTTATCTTGGTTTCAACTGCGATTTCAGTCCGACCATTACCCTAGAAGAGGATCTCAGGCGCCGCGATCTTACCATCAACGCCATTGCCATGGATGAAAACGGCACCGTCATTGATCCGTACCACGGCATTGATGATCTGAACAAAAGAGTGCTCAGACATGTTTCCGAAGCCTTCGTCGAAGACCCTTTAAGAGTTCTGAGAGTAGCAAGATTTGCTGCACGTTTTGCCAATCTTGGTTTTAGCATCGCACCACAAACTCTTGAACTGATGCGTAAAATTGCGCGCAGCGGTGAGCTTTCAAGTCTGACTGCTGAAAGAGTCTGGCTTGAACTGCAAAAAGCACTGCAAACCCCCGATCCTCAGGTTTTCATTCACGTCCTGAGAAAATGTGAAGCCCTAAGATATGTTATGCCTGAGGTAGACAATCTTTACGGTGTTCCTGGACCTCTGCGCTGGCATCCTGAGATTGATTCCGGTGTTCATACGGAAATGACCCTGGCCAGAATCAGCATTGAGACAGAAAATCCGGTCACAAGATTTGCCATGCTCTGTCACGACCTTGGCAAAGCTTTAACCCCGGTACAGGAATGGCCGCATCACCACAAACACAATGTCCTCGGTGTTGCTCCCCTCAGGGAAATGTGCCGCCGTCTGCATGTGCCGAACGAATATGAGGACTTTGCCTATATCGTGGTCCTGCACCACAGCAGCATGCACCATATCTACCGCAGCGGTCCAGAGAGCATCGTTAATCTTCTTGAAAAACTTGATGCCTTCCGAAAACCGGAGCGTATCAAACCATGGGTGATGTGCTGCAAGTGCGACTTTCTGGGGCGCAAAGGCTTTGAAAACAGAGCCTTTCCCCGCGCTGATTATTTCCTTGGAATTTTCTCTTTGTGCTGTACGGTGAGCGCCAGAGAATTCGTTGCCAGGGGCTACAAGGGCAAGGAAATCGGAGAACAGATCCACAGACAGCGGGTCAGACTTGTTGAGGATTATCTCAAGATAATCCCGCTCACGGAGAAGAACGATTCGGCCAACGAACTGCCCCCGGCTGAACTGTATCCGCATCTGTACTAAGCAAAAACCACGCTGTCAGAAGCGTTAAACTGGCAGCGTGGTTCAAAGCAAGACCGACAGTTGTTTTTCTTCTTTCAGAACAGCCAGAGCAATATTATTCCCAGGACAATTCGATAGGTCACAAAAACTGCCATTCCAGATTTGGCAATGTATTTTATGAACAGATGGATGACCGCAAGCGCAACGAAAAAGGCAGTCAGAGCGCCAATAACCATCTGGGTGATATTTACAGATCCCCAATGGATCGGATCATTAAAGCACGCTATCGTCTCAAGAGTTCCTGAGGCGATGATCACCGGAATGGCCAGCAGAAAACTGAATCTTGCGGCAGCTTCAGGACGCATGCCCAAAAGAAGACCTGCAGTTATGGTGATGCCGGAACGTGAAGTGCCCGGGATCAGTGCCAGCACCTGGGCACAACCTATAACAAAAGCCTGCTGCACCGTCATATGCCTCAGGGTGTCAGCCCGTTCTCCCTGAACGGTCAGAATAGTCCTCCACACCAGATGACGGTTTACATATGAAGCAAGACCAAGCAGAATGCCAAAACCTATGGTTGCATAAGCAATAACCTCAACAGAACGGGCTATAGTCTCAACCTCATTCATAAAGAAGAACCCGGCGATACAGACAGGAATAGAGGCGACTATCAGACAGCAGCCGATTCTGCTTATCGGGGTCTGTTTGAGTTTTATCATCGCCTCAAGCGTATAGGTGCCGATTTTCACTAGATCGGCAATGTAATAGCACACTACGGCAAGCAGTGTTCCCACATGTACAGCTACATCAAAGGCCAGTCCCTGATCCTCCCAGCCGAGTAGCTGACTTGGAAAAATCAGATGGGCACTGGATGATACCGGCAAAAATTCAGTAAGTCCCTGAATAATTGCCAGCACAAAAATCTGAAGAAGAGTCATTCTATTTATTCCAGTCAGGAACTTCTAAATTCCAGTCAAGTTCAGTCTTCTTTACCTGCATGTTTTCCGGCAGTCTTGGCTCCATTTCCTGCCACAGATCGGCAACCTTGATTTTAAGCAGCGGATGGACAAGCTGACTGTCCAGTTCACATAACGGTGCAAGTACGAATGGATAATCCTGAATATCATGGCGTGGCAGTTTACAAGGTTCAGTACAGATCACGTCGCCAAAAACCAGGATATCAATATCCAGACGGCGCTTGACACCAAAATTGGTACCGTTGTTGAACATCAGTTCAGTACCGGCCTGTTCTTCAATCTCACCTATGGCCCTGTACATCTCATCTAAGGATAAATCTGTCTCACCACCCATTACAGCATTGTAATAATCAGGTTCAGCAGCACGGACAGCATGGCTTGACCAAACTGATGAAACGTTAAAAGTCCTGAATAAACCAGCCAGTTTGGCACGCGCGAAACGTAAAGCATTGTCACGATTCAGGTTGCTTCCAACACCCAGATATACTTTAGTTGTCATGGTCAATCTCCGTTATACGTTCTAGATATCTCAATTCCTGCGGCATCAGCATAGGCAACGGCCTGAGGCTTAGCCAGTCTTACAGTCACGCCGGATACATGAAATTCTTTGTTTATAAGTTCACAAAGCTCTACAGCAAGCTCCTCAAGAAGATTTGCTCTGCGCTTTTGCACATAGTCTTTTACACGCTGCGAAAGCTTTGCATAATCAACACTTTTATCAAGGTCAGCAGATACGCCGGCCTCCCATAAAGGGATTTTAAGTTCAAGGTCTACAACCAAACGCTGAGGCTTTACCCTCTCCTCGGGCAGAATACCGATAATGCAGTCGGTCTTAAGACCACGAACGAAAACCTTATCCATTCTAAA
>JAGBLM010000090.1 GCA_017635415.1 Succinivibrio sp.
CATCGACTTTTATGAGGAGATTGAAAAAGGCTCAGGTTACCCTGATGTGGTAATGATAAAGACCTCGTCAAGTACAGTTGTTGTACTTGAATTCAAGCAGGGTAAAAAAGAGTTACCAAAACTTATTGCCAGTGCCCAGGATGCTACAGGACAAATCATAGATGAGCAGTACGCCGAACCTTATATCAGAGATCAGTACAGCAGAGTGTATGGCATTGGTATCGGCTTTGGCGGCAAGGACTGTGTGGTCAAATCCTTAGGCAATATGGCAATGAAGAACAACTGATACTCAGGCAGAAAAGACATTGTCCTATTGATATAGGATTGTATCAGTCTGATTTTATCTACTTATCGCGAACAAGAAGATAGAATTGCTTTCCTTAGAACAGATAGACGCAGAAACGTACTAGACAGATTAAAGAAGTTTATTAGAGACTATAGCTGAGTAAACCTCATAAGAGGCCTGCAGTGGATAATCTAGTTTGCAGTTCTAATCCATCGAAGCGAGTTAAGCAATTAGTCTGTGTAGGAGAAATTCTCTTGCTTTAGAAGAGGATGTCAAGAGCACTAGGTCTATCCAATCTGATGCAGCAAGCTCCTTCGCACAATACTTAACAACGTTTTTCGTAATCACGAAATGTACATTGATTGCGGACACTGTATTTCCTTTAATTTCAAAGTGACACAGATAAAAGTGCTGTTTTGATTATAATTTTGGTCTACCTTAAAGTTTTTTGATTAAACTTTGCGTGCTGAACTGTGTTTGAGTATGATTAAAAAAGGGGAAGTCTGTCTGCTGAGGTTAAAGAAAAGAAGATTTTCTTTTTTATTAGACAAACGTTTTATGCAAACTATAAAAGTCACTAAATCACGAGAACTGTAATGATTGATTTCGCCAAGCTTGCCGATGAGAAGGGCATTGCGCGTGAATATACTGATGTAACTAACAATAGAGTGACCATAAGTGAGTCGAGCAGGAAAACTGCCCTTGAACTTATGGGCTATCCGCTTGACGATGAAGAAGCTCTGAAAAAATGCCTCAAAGATGAGCAGCGCAAATCATTTTCCGATCTTCTCGAACCGGTTACGGTTATCAACGATGATGATTTTCCGTTCATATATATCAAGGTCAGAGCTGATGTCAGGGATAATGCGGCGATAACCTGCACCATAGAACTTGAAGACGGTAAGACCATGACAGAGGTCTGTCCTCTTTATGAGATAGAGATAGCTGACTATGTGGTCTTTGACGGTGTGGAATATGATATCCGACGTTTTATTCTGCAAGAACCTCTGCCGTACGGATATCATTCCTTCAGTTGTGTGGTTACTGACGGCTACAATATCTATAATTCCATTAAAAGTTCACTGATAAGAACCCCTAAAAAAGCATATGTGCCGCAGGAGATAGGAAACGGCCGCAAGATCTGGGGTGTCAGTGTTCAGCTTTATGCTCTGCGCTCAAGAAACAACTGGGGCATTGGTGATTTTGCCGATTTAAGAAAACTGCTTGGCTTTATCAGTTCGTGCGGCGGACATTTCGTGGGACTGAATCCTCTGCATGCAGGGTATCCTTCCAATCCTGATCCTGATGCGGTAAGTCCGTATTCCCCGTCCTCAAGGCAGTGGCTGAATATTATCTATATCTGCGTAGAGGATGTACCTGAGTATGTCCAGTGTCCGCAGGCCCTTGCCCTGGTTTCATCAAAGAGTTTCCAGCAGAGACTGCGTGCTTTAAAAGATCGTGAGTATGTCGATTACCGCGGTGTACTTGAACTTAAACTGAAGGTTCTCAGACTGATATATGACCATCAGAGGGTCGATGACCGCCGTTCAATAAGAGGCAGACAGTTCCTTGATTTTATGGCCTCAGGCGGTCAGTCCCTGCTGGAAATGGCTACGTATGATGCTCTACAGGCAAGTCTTTATGCCCAGGGGATAAATGCCTGGGGCTGGCAGGTCTTCCCTCAGGAGTATCAGAACTCTGCAAAGCCTTTTGTTGAGGTCTGGCGTCAGGAGCATATCGATGATGTCAGATTTTTCTGCTATCTGCAGTTTCTGGCTCAGGAACAGCTGGACAATGCGTACCGCAAATCAGCAGAACTAAAAATGATCATCGGTCCGTATCGTGATCTTGCCGTCGGTGTAAGTCGTGGCAGCTGCGACGTCTGGAGCGATAAATACAATATCTACAGAGTTGACGGATCTCTTGGTGCTCCTCCCGATCCATTAGGACCGCTGGGGCAGTCATGGGGGCTGTCACCAATGGATCCGGTTTCTTTAAGACGGGCCGCGTACAGACCTCTTATAGATTTGTACAGGGCCAATATGCGCTCCTGCGGAGCCCTGCGAATCGATCACGCTGCAGGTCTGTACAGATTCTGGTGGGTCAGAGAAGGTCAGGACGCGACCACCGGTGCATATGTGATGAGTAATATGCACGATCTGATGGGAATTCTCGCACTTGAATCGCAGCGTAACAGATGTCTGATCATCGCTGAGGATCTTGGTACCATTCCTGAGGAACTTCGCAGGGCTCTTAAAGAACTGGGGGCTTACTCATACAAGCTGTTCTTCGGTGAACGTGCCGCTGACGGCGGTTTTATCGCTCCTCAGGATTATGAACCTTTGGCTATGGCCGCCATTACCACTCATGACATGCCAACCCTCAAGGGATGGTGGAATAACAAAGATCTTGAGACCGGCGAAAAACTGGGACTGTATACGCACGAGCAGGCAGACTATCTGCGCCGTGACAGAGAGAACAGCAAGCAGAGAATTCTGGACAGTATGCACGGTCTTGGTTCGGTAGGAAATGAGATCCCTTCTACAGCCACAGAATGCGTAATGAACGAAAATCTGGTTAAAGGTTTTCAGATCCATATGTGCAAGAGTTCATGCGCTCTTTACAGTTCTCAGCTTGAGGACTGGATTGGTGTGGAAACACCGGTGAATATACCGGGGACATTCCACGAATATCCCAATTGGCGCAGGAAACTGACTCAGGATCTTGAAGATATTTTTTCTGATGAGTATGTGAAATCATTAACACAGTCAATGACGAACGCCAGGAATTAAAGGAGAACTTTCTCATGTTGATTGATGAATTAAATAACGCCAAACTGATTAAACCGTTCGAGGTTCTCGGTTTACAGCCAAACCCTAATGGACAGGGTTTAATCATGAGAGCATGGTTACCTGGGGCAAAAGCTGTAAAAGTCTTAAAACTCAAAGATCATGCTTTTGTTGCAGATCTGAACATGGTATCTTCTGACGGTCTTTTTGAGTGTGAACTTCCTGACCGAAGCGAGCATTTCCACTATCTGTTCAGTGTTACATACTCTGACTGTACTCTTGATGTCATTGACCCTTATCAGTTCCGCGATGAAGCATTCTTCGGTCTTAACACCATGAATGAGGATCCGGAGAATATCTATAAGACTCTGGGTGCTCAGCTTATCGAAATTGAAGTTGACGGGGTGAAGGTGCGCGGTACCAAGTTTGCCGTTTATGCTCCGTCTGCAACCTGTGTCAGCGTCATCGGTGACTTCAATTTCTGGGATGGCAGACGTCATCCTATGGCCCGCAGTCTTCTGGGGCACTGGGTGCTGTTTGTGCCTGATCTTGGCGCAGGGCAGCGCTACAAGTATGAGCTTAAGGATCCTCAAGGCAACCGACTGCCGCACAAGGCAGATCCTGTCGGCTACTACCATGAGCAGTATCCGTCTTTTGCTTCCATTATTTCCGACCATAGAAGTTATACCTGGCACGATCAGGAATGGCAGAAGTCTCAGCTGAACAACAAACTTGAGCAGCCTATATCTATCTATGAGGTTCATTTGGCATCCTGGCGCCATGACGGCAATGACAAGGTTCTAGGTTACCGTGAACTTGCCACAGAACTTTCCGAATATGTCAAGAAAATGGGTTACACTCATGTTGAACTGATGCCAATCATGGAGCATCCTTTCTCCGGCTCCTGGGGTTATCAGCCAACCGGTCTGTTTGCCCCAACCAGCAGATTTGGTACCATTGATGATTTCAAGTTTTTTGTAGATACACTTCATCAGAACGGTATCGGTGTCATTTTAGACTGGGTTCCAGCACATTTCCCAACCGACGCCTTCGGTCTGGCCCGTTTTGACGGTACTCCTCTTTACGAATACGAGGATCCCCGTCGTGGCTGGCATCCGGACTGGAATTCGCTGATTTATGATTTCGGTCGTGAAACCGTCAGACGATTCCTTGTTGCTTCGGCCCTGATCTGGCTTGATTACTACCACGTTGACGGTTTGCGTGTTGATGCGGTGGCCTCGATGCTGTACTGGGACTACTCACGCAAGGCAGGAGAGTGGGTACCGAACGTTGATGGTGGCAATATCAACTATGAGGCTGTAAGTTTCCTCAAATGGTTCAATGAGCAGGTCTACCAAAAATATCCGCACGCTATGACTATCGCCGAAGAATCAACTGCCTTCAAGGGGGTATCCCGTCCGACCTTTACCGGCGGTCTGGGCTTTGGCTTTAAGTGGAACATGGGCTGGATGCACGATTCTCTTGAATATATGAGTATAGATCCGTATTTCAGAAAGTATCATCACGGTGAAATGTCCTTCTCCATGATTTATGCCTATAACGAGAACTTTATTCTTTCCATTTCTCACGATGAGGTTACTCACGGTAAGCATTCCCTACTTTACAAGATGCCTGGTGATGAGTGGCAGCAGGCGGCTAACCTGCGTGCCTATATCGGCTATCAGTATGCTCATCCTGGTAAGAAACTCAATTTCATGGGTACGGAGTTTGCCCAGAGTTCAGAGTGGAATAATGACTCACAACTGGACTGGTGGCTGCTCAAGTTCGACAAGCATCAGGGAGTCCAGAATCTGGTCAAGGATCTTAACGCCCTCTACGTAAGCGACAGAACGCTGTGGAAAAACGACTATGATTCCAATGCGTTTACCTGGCTTGATGTGAATGATTCTGATCACAGTGTTTTTGCCATGTTACGAACACTTCCTGGAGAGGATGATGAAATCATCGCCGTTTCTAATCTGACCCCGGTGCCTTATGTGGCATACCGTCTTGGTGTCCCGAAACCTGGAACCTACAGAGTAGTTCTGAATACTGATGACAAGAAGTACTGGGGTAGTGGCTATGGTACCGGCAACGAGGAGATGGTTGCAACCAATATCTCCTGGCAGAATCAGTTCCATTCTGTGGTACTTGATCTGCCACCTCTTGCGACTGTGTTCATCAAGCGTGATAAACCTGCCAAGACAGAAAATCATGATGGTGCCGTGGTAAAGACTGTTGCCAGTGAAAAGCCTAAGCACAGTGAAGGGTCTAAAAAGGGCGGTAAAAAGTCTAAAAGAAAGTAATCTCAGGATGTAGATGGACAGGCCTTCGTACGCTGAGAAGTCATCAGTAAGGTCTCTTGGTGCCACCGCCTTTGCGGATGGCTGTTTCTTTGCCGTCTGGGCACCGGAGGCTGAGTCTGTCTGTGTTCATCTTTTTGATAAACAGGACAGGGAACTGTCCTGTTTTGCGCTTGCCGAAAAAAATGACGGTGTATGGAGCGGTTTTAGGCATGGTGTCAAAGCAGGCACCTGTTATGCCCTAGAGACCAGAGGCAAGGACGATCCTGAACAGGGAGCGTATTTCAGAGCAGGACGCTATCTTGTCGATCCGTATGCAAAGGTACTGAGCAGACCATTCTCCTTTGACAGAACTCTTTATGAGCACAATTCTGCTGCCTTTATCCCCAAGGCAGTTATTCAGAGCGCTTCTGATGATTTTGACTGGGACGGTGTACACAAACCGTTCCTTTCCAAAAGCAATCTTATTGTCTATGAACTGAATGTTAAAAGTTTTTCGCAGCTCTGTCCTTTTGTGCCGCCATCTATGCGTGGCAAGTTTCTCGCTCTGACCTGTGAAGAGGTGATTGACCATCTTAAAAATCTTGGTGTAACTGCAGTACAGCTTAATCCTGTTGCCGCCGCCATGTCAGAGCCTGAACTTGTGGACAGAGGACTTTCCAATCTGTGGGGCTACAATCCAGTATGCTTTATGGCTCCAGACCCGAGATTTGCCGTCAGACCTTTTGCGGTTAAAGATGAGTTTCGTACCATGGTCAGGGAACTTCATCGTCACGGCATTGCGGTGATTCTTGATGTGGTCTTCAATCATACGGCAGAAGGCGGTGCTGACGGGCCAGTGCTGTGTTACAAAGGTTTGGACTGCAAAAACTATTACGCCTTTGGCAAAAGTGAGCAGGGCGCTGATTATACGGATTTTCTGAACGTAACAGGATGCGGTAACTCTTTTAATACGGACAGTTTTGTCGGACTTAATCTGGTCATTGATTCATTGCGGTACTGGACAGAAATCATGGGCGTTGACGGTTTCCGTTTTGATTTATGTGTCACCTTATGTCGGGAGAGTCATAAAAACAACAGTTTTGAGTTTGAGTCCAAGGCAGGATTTTTAAAATGCTGCCTCAGTGATAAGTCACTTGCTAAGACTGTGATGATCGCCGAGCCATGGGATATCGGCAAGGACGGTTATCATCTGGGGAGATTTCCTCTGGGGTGGCTTGAACAGAATGATCTGTTCCGTGATACCGTAAGACGCTTCTGGCGTGGCGATGAGGCAACATTAGGTGATTTTGCCACCAGACTGATGGGATCGCGTGACGTATTTTTAAAGAACCACCGTTCGGCGCTCTCCAGTCTTAACTATGTCACCTACCATGATGGTTTTACTCTTGAAGATCTGGTTTCCTACAGCCGCAAATACAATGCTAATAACGGCAAGGATAACGAGGACGGCAGTATCGAGAACTATTCGTGCAACTGCGGCATCGAGGGGCAGAGCTCCGATCCGAAGATAAACAGCGTTCGTGCGCAGTTAAAACGGAATCTTATCGCCACACTGTTCCTGTCTCAGGGAACCCCGCATTTTTTGGCCGGAGATGAATTCTCTCGGACCCAGCTGGGCAATAACAATGCGTTTTGTCAGGATAACGAAATAAGTTATTTAAAGTGGGATTATGATAAGAAAAACAAGGACTTTATTGAGTTTATAAAGCGCTGCACCAAACTTAGAGCAAGTTCAACTCTTTTGTCAGAAATAAATCTTGGCGATGATAACTATCATGTCAACAGTCATACCTCGACGGTGCTATGGTTCAGTCCTGACGGCTCACCTATGACTTCTGAACGGTGGAATAATCCCAAACAGAAGACTCTGCTTGTTTATGCCGACTGTACATGTCCTGATCATAGTGAATACTGCTGTATTCTGATTAACAATACAGACGCAGAGCAGTTATTTAAACTTCCTGCTCCAGCGTTGCATAGGCACTGGTCTGCCTGTCTTGATACCGTTATTCCTGACGGGAAACCTCAACACACCACCTCGACAGAAAAAGAGTACAGATGCCGTCCTTTTTCGATTACGGTATTGGTGGCGACAGATAATGAAGCTTCGGTACCCCTGTCTAAACACCTGTCCAAGTCAGCAGGCAGAAAGTACAGTTCGCACCATTAAGACTAACGCTAAATAAGTCTTATGGGTGATAAAAAACAAGGAATGTAACTTTTGAAATAGACCTGACATCTGTCAGATTTTTACCTGAATCTTCATCTGACCTTTGCACTAAAACTGTTCAGAAATTACGAAATTATTCTGCCTTTCGGTTTAACAAAATGAAAAATAAAACTTTCATCAAAGTTTTCTGAATAAAAAAATCAAAAAAAAACTGCGCGGTTATAATTTTCCTTTGTTCTTTAAGGCAGAGAGTCTCAAGTGGATCGGTACGGTCTCAATCTTTGCTTTATTGGTTTCAGATAATTCTTAACAGAAATAGCATAAACTTTAGCGACCATGATGAAAAAAACTTCTACCATAAAAGCGCAAGACCAAAGTAAAAGCATAAATCTGGCACTTTGTTTTGACAGAAGAAAACTGGCTGTTGACTGACAGAAACAAGGCTGACTGATCGTTAAAATAATTGTATATTCTTTTAAATAATTTTATTATAAATCAGTTAATTAACCAATTCAATATATAAGTACATAAGGCTCATTCAAATGAACAGTAAAAATTTAGTTGCTCATAAGCTGAAACACTCAGCAGCAAAAAGACGCGAACCTCAGGAAAGTTTTTCTAAAGCAGGTAGGTTATTGCGGATAAAGCCACTTTCTACAGCTATTGCCATGATCGTGACATCAGGTTTTACCCTGCCTGCGGCATATGCCTGGCAGACATACGATGAGGCATTACTAAATTGTGCCGAAAAGCCCCAGGATTCAGCCATGGGGATGAAAGGCACATAGCTGTTATGATATAATTAGCAGTGTTTAATTGTTATACTGCTATGAGTTATATAATATCTAAGTAATGAAATACAAATCAAACTGTGATGTTGTATATTCATGCAAGTACCATG
>JAGBLM010000091.1 GCA_017635415.1 Succinivibrio sp.
GTTCTATAAGGACGGTGATAACTGGCGTCTTAAGTCTGCAATAAGCAAACAGCAACGTGAAATCATAACGGCATTGAAACTTGAAATCGGAGAGAAATCTCCAGTGGTCAAGTCTAATTTGTTCAAACCTCGCATGAGAAAAGGACGTAAGACCAAGAATGGCCCTAAACGCCTAGATGAAGTGCTAGATCAGCAGATCTAGCCTGACATGTAATTTGTACTACATATTAGAGGGCGCAAGATCGGTTTTATAGAAAACTTTCAAAAAATTTATAATCACATTGTTTTTCTTATAAATTATATTACCAAAAATGTCTTTCGAAGGTCTTAAGTGACATGTTTTGCCTCTGCAAGTATTTTTTTCACTGGAGCAATCGCTAGTGCCATTGCCAGTAACAGAGAAAAAAGCAACTTCCTATCTAGAAATTGAAATTCAAGACTTCTCCACGGATAGTTCCCTAAAAACAGGTTAAAATGAAGTCCAATTTCGGATGAGAGATATTGGAATGAACCTAATATTTAACAGTGACGTCTGTATAATGTTACAGATTTTTTTATGAGGAATTTCTAATATGCAGTGCAGATTGGCAACGCTAAACGACCTAGATGTGATCATGAAACTCTATGAGTCCGCACGTGATTTCATGATAAAGAACGGTAATCCTCATCAGTGGGGAGATAATAACTGGCCTCCGCCAGAACTTTTGAAAAGTGATATTAAAAAATCACAGTGTTACGTCTGCATTCACAATGAAAAAATCGCAGGAGTCTTTGTCTATATCTATGGAAGGGACTGTGATCCGACCTATCTTAAGATAAATGATGGAACCTGGCTTGATGAATCGGCCTACGGTGTAGTTCATCGTCTGGCTACTGACGGAAAAACCAGAGGAGTCGGTTCATTCTGTTTAAACTGGTGTTATGAAAAGGCAGGGCATTTAAGATTGGATACTCATGGAGACAACAGACCTATGCAATCTTTGGTCAAAAAACTTGGCTTTGTCCACTGTGGAACAATCTTTGTTAAGGAAGATTCATATCCACGTCTGGCCTTTGAAAAATCATCCTTGACCGAGAAACTACAAAAAAACCGTCTTACGACGGTCTTAAGTGGTGGCCCATTCCCGACTTGAACGGGAGACCAAACGATTATGAGTCGTCTGCTCTGACCAACTGAGCTAATGGGCCTTGGTTGCTTATTATACGCAATGAGCATTACACGTCAAGTTCTAGTCGAGAGGAGTTGCTTTTGCAGAATCGTTATTTCCTGCAATTCCTCCTCTGTTGCACTGGCTGCTTTTCTGATCAGTTCTGAGACCCTTTTCTGAAGAGGTTCTCTTAAGACCATGCCAATATACTTGACTAACATACCTATCCTTGAGGTCATGGAAATCTCCCCCTCAGTAGCAGATCCAAAAAGGCCCATGTTGGCATCAATCAGTTGGCGATAATAATGCTCGCGAGGAGTTTCTCTGACCATTTCAATAAATTTCGCCGGAGTTATCGCGGGATCTTCTTTGATTTTTTCGAGGATGAAAGCCAATTCATCAGTCCCCTTAATCTGCAGTTCCCGGCAATACTCAAGCATGGTCTCGAAGGCAAAATCCTTGTAAACCATAGATACTACCAGCGGTTGCTGCAACATAAAAGCGATAAGAGTCCGCATCGGCGTCGTCAGAACACTTTTTGGTAACTTCCCATCCTCAGTCGTAAGCGTATACTCTTCCGCAGAATCCTGCTGTTTTCTGCCCAAAGGCTTAGGCAACTGTACATCGTTGAGCATATCGTAAAGCTGAGCAACGTCCACTCCGCTTGGTGATGAGAGTAAAGTCAGCGAGACCGCCTGCAGAGGTTTGAGCGGGATCCGTTTGATTCGGCGCAGAGAATCGGAAATGAAGGCACTTCGTCTGCCCGGATCACTTAAGTCGTATTCTCTTGCGGTGTGTTCAATAAGAAACTCCGGATAACTCATGGAATCGTCAAGATATCTGATGAATGCCCCAAGTCCCTGCTCTCTGACCAGAGAATCAGGATCAACCTTTGTTTGTGCCGGCAAAAAGGCAAATTTAATCTCATAGTCATCCTGCAGTACCGGAGTCACAGTCTCAAGAGCATGCCATGCCGCCTGTCGGCCGGCATTATCGCCGTCATAACAGCAGACAATTTTCTTTGAATAGCGGAACATCAGTCTGAACTGATCCTCGGTGGTTGCAGTGCCCAGAGAAGCTACGGCGTAGGTGCATCCTGCCTGACGGACAGAGATGACATCCATATAACCTTCGACAATGACAAAGCGTTCAGGACGGTTATTGTTATCTCTTAAAGCTTCATAAAGACCGAACAGTTCATTACGTTTACGATAAATAGGAGATTCTCTGGTATTCATGTACTTTGGGGTATCGTTACCCATGGTACGTCCGCCAAAACTGATTACCCTTCCTCTTCTGTCGAAGATAGGTATCATTACCCTGTCACGGTACATTGAAAAGGTTTTACCGTTCTGTCCCTGCACCACCATGCCAAGTTCTATTAACTTGCGGTATTCTGCCTCGTTACGGCATACTCTGTCGCGTAATACATCCCATTCAGCAGGCGCATAACCAAGACGGCAGCTTAAGATGGTCTGTTTTGACAGTCCCCTTGTGGAGGTGAAATACTCAAGACCTTTTGCTCCCTGTGTCTCAAACAGGGTTCTTGAGAAGAATGCCGCGCAGCGATCCATAAGTTCGTAATACTCACGATATTTATCCGCCTGATCACTGCCCCCTTTTTCATATTCCACAGGAATTCCCGCAAATCTTGCCAGTTCCTCAACAGCATCAGGGAAACTTAGGTTTTTCAGTTTCTCTATAAAATCAAGCGCATTGCCGTGTTCTCGGCAACCAAAGCAGTAGAACATCTGCTTTGAAGGAGTTACGCAGAATGACGGCGTTTTCTCATGATGAAAAGGGCAGCAGCACATATAGTTACTGCCTGATTTTTTCAGGGTCACATAATGCCCTATCAGGCGCTCAATACTGACCGCTGGCAGTAATCTGTCGGTGATATAGGATCTGGAAATTCTCGGCATTTCTATTCTCGGTATTATCTTCACGGATATTCTATCAATACCGCCCGTTATACGGGCATAAATGACTACGAATTTTCAGGCTTAATATGGAAAAAAATTCTGAAGTAACCTAATATCAGTACATCAAACAAAGGATTCAATTTTATGTCAACGTACTGTATTGGCGACTTGCACGGCTGTTATGATGAATTCATCAAACTCCTTGATCTCATTAAATTTGATGAAAAAAAGGATCAACTCCTTCTTACCGGTGATCTGTTAGGGCGAGGTCCGAAGCCGATTGAAACACTCAATACCATTCTTGAGTTGAAAAACTGCGTTCACGCAGTCCTAGGCAACCATGACCTTAACTTTCTGGCTATCTGTGATGGAGCCAGTAAGTCAAAGCCGCGGGATAATCTTGAGGTAGTCCTCAAAGCCCCGAACCTCGGGGAAATCCTCGATTTTTACTACGCCTGCCCGCTGCTCTATCTTGATGATGACAGTCATCTTGCCTTATGCCATGCAGGTGTCTACCCAGCATGGGATCTTGGTCAGGCCATGAAGATTTCAAAAGAAGTATCCAAGGTTTTAAAGGATCCTCTTCGACGCTCGATTCTCCTGCATAATATGTATAAAGACAATCCTGTATGCTACCAGGAACAGGATCAGGGTTTAAAACGCTGGCGTTTTGCTTTCAATGCCTTTACCAGAATGAGACTTTGCGACAAACACCTGAACCTGGATTACGGACACAGTTCCACTACTGTTGACAATGCTGCCAAGGAAAATCTTTTCCCGTGGTTTGATTTCTGTAATGAGCCTCGCTACAAAAAGAAAGTCTACACTTTAGTGTTCGGTCATTGGGCCGCTCTTAACGCCAAATGCAGCAGACAGAATATGATCGCCCTTGATACCGGTTGCGTCTGGGGTGGCAGTCTCACCTGCTGGTGTGCCGATAATAACAAGACCTGCAGGGTCAAATCGCTGGGACATCTTAAACCGAAGGCCTGAGCAGAGCCGTACGCTTTTTCTGCTCAAGACCTCTTGTCCGGCTCTTAACGATTAACTCTCGTCCAGGTCTCAAAGGTATAGTCAAAACCGCATTTTTCACTGTATGCGGTTATAGAATCCCTGAGGGTGAAATCACGCTCATTGAAACGGGGAAAGCAGGTATCACCATCAACGGTAGCATGAACCCTCGTCAGATGAAGTGTTGACGCCAGAGGAAGCGCCTGCTGATACAGCTTTGCACCGCCTATAACCATCAGCACACCGTCACCTGCGAGTTTCAATGCCGCCTCAAAACTGGTAACCACCTCCAGTCCCTCGACCTTTGTCTTAAAGGTGTTACTTAAAAGAATATTTCTGCGACCGGGCAGGATCTTGCCGATGCTTTCAAAGGTACGCCTGCCCATGAGAATAGGATGCCCCATGGTCACCTGTTTGAAGTGTTTGAGATCCTCACTTAAATGCCAAGGGATCTGGCCTTTGTTGCCTATGACAAAATTATCCGCGAGGCATACCACAATCTGTACATCAGTCATAACGTCTATTTCCGATATATAAACTGCGGACCGTCGTCATCAGCAAAATCATCATCAGAGTCATCGGTCTCAACTTTGGAATTGTATTCCTGTGGCTCCGTCCAGACGAATTCCTCTGCCTTAGGAGTCTCCTGCTGTAGAGACTCACTCTTCTTCATCTCATCCACAAGATCCTGCAGTTCGAAGATAAGTTTATCAACTCCGGTTCTGTCAAGCGCAGAGATAACAAAGGTCTTCTCAGGTTTAACCTCCATGGCAGCGGCAATAGCAGCGATTAATTCGTCAGCTTCACCTTCCTGACAAAGATCGCTTTTGTTTCCCACCAGCCAGCGCGGTTTTTCATAAAGTTCATGAGCATACTGCCTAAGTTCTGACTCAATCACCTGCGCATTACGGATCGGATCAGATCCGTCAACAGGTTTTAAATCAACAAGATGGACCAGCACACGGCAGCGCTCAAGATGCTTTAAAAAGCGATGCCCAAGACCGGCTCCCTCGGCAGCACCCTCAATGAGTCCCGGAATATCTTCGATAACAAAACTACGACCATAGGTAGTCTTTACCACGCCTAAAGAAGGGATCAGCGTGGTAAAAGGATAATCCGCAACCTTAGGCTTGGCAGCGGAAACTGTTCTGACAAAAGTTGATTTACCGGCATTTGGCAGACCGCACAGTCCTACATCAGAGACCAAAAGCATTTCCAGTTTAAGCTGACGCCGTTCTCCGGGAGTACCGTCGGTCTTCTGCCGAGGAGCCTGATTGGTAGCGCTCTTGAAATGCGTATTACCGAAACCGTGAATGCCGCCCCGGGCAACACAAATAGTTTCCCCTTCTTTACGCAGATCGCCGATAATTTCGCCGGTGCCCATATCAGTGATACGGGTACCCACAGGAACGCGCAGAGTAATATCCGCACCCCTTGCGCCCGTACAGTCAGAACTCATCCCGTTCTGACCGCGCTCGGCTTTATAGAATTTAGTAAAACGATAGTCAACCAGAGTATTCAGGTTAGTGTCCGCCACCATGAAAACATGGCCACCATCACCACCGTCACCACCGTTAGGACCGCCACGCGGAACATACTTCTCGCGGCGAAAACTTACGCAACCATTGCCGCCGTCACCTGCTTCAACCTTAATAACGGCTTCATCTACAAACTTCACCTCAGACCTCCACAGGTTAGGACTGCAGCCCTGATGCATACTAAAAAGCCCCGCAAAAGCGAGGCCTTCATTCGAAATCGATTATGACTTACTGCTGTTCAGTCACGATTTCAACAAACTTACGGCCTTCTTTGCCGCGGGTTACAAAGGTAACCTTGCCATCAGCTTTGGCAAACAGGGTATCATCCTTGCCAAGACCAACGTTTGCACCAGCATGGAAATGAGTACCACGCTGACGAACGATGATGCTGCCTGCGCTAACAGTCTCGCCTGCATAACGCTTAACGCCTAAACGCTGACCCTGAGAATCGCGACCGTTACGAACGGAACCACCAGCTTTCTTATGTGCCATTTCTCAATTCTCCTTTATTACTCGGTAATACCGGTAATCTGTAAATCGGTGAACCACTGACGGTGACCAATTACCTTCTGGCTGTGCTTACGGCGACGGAATTTAACAATCTTAACCTTCTGTCCGCCGTGTGCACCTAAAACCTTGGCGCTAACCTTAGCACCCTCGAGGTATGGAGCACCAACCTTAACATTGGTACCATCTGAAACCAACAGAACCTTGTCCAGTTCGATATCGCTGCCAGCCTGGGCATCGAGGAGCTCAACGCTAAGCACGTCGCCCTCGGAGACCTTGTGCTGCTTGCCGCCGCAAAAAATAACTGCGTACATGCTCAAACTCCGGGTAAATGCAGGAGTTCTTGCTCCCGCTTTTCGAATCTATAAACAAAATAAGTGCCCACTTCGGGCGATAGTGGGCGGTATTTTACAGAAAAAAAACCAGACTTGCAAGCATTATTTGGATTAATACCTGCAATATTCCCCCACATGTCAGTCACGGCACGATGACCATGTCCGAAACCGACAGAATTTTACAGCACTAAGGGGTGCAATTCAACAATTATTCTCATTAGTAATGTAGAATAGCAGGGTTACATTGTTAATTACTAAAAAGACAAACGATAAATGTTTAGTTTCGACAAGCTTACTGAGTCTGATATAAAAAGAGTCAATGAGATTCTTTACTCCACACTGGAAGGCAACACTATTGAAAAGCATGTTAATGATATGTGCATGCATGTGATTGCAGCCGGAGGAAAAAGGATACGACCTAAGCTTGCGGTTTTGACTGCACATCTGCTTTCCTCTTTTAGTAATTCAGAAGAGGATAGAGAACATCTGGCAAAATGTGCTGCCGCAGTTGAATATCTGCATACAGCATCCCTGATTCACGATGACGTTATCGACAAAGCCACGTTAAGACGCGGTAAGCCGACCCTTAATGAAACCGACGGCAATCATGCTGCTGTTCTGGCCGGCGATTATATGTTCACCCGCTGCTTTGTCACGTTGCACGGACTTGAGAGTGTTGAGCTTTTGGGTATTGTCAATGAAACTCTGTCCGCCCTGATTGCCGGCGAACTCAATCAGCTTAAAAAGGTTGGGGATCAGAATATCACGGTTGCCGATTACCGGCAGACCGTTTTCAGTAAGACAGGTGCCCTGTTTGTTCTTGCCACCAAAGCATTTGCCGTCATAAAAAAGGAAAGTCCCGAAGTGATCAGAGCTCTCAGTGTTTTCGGGGAAGAACTGGGCATCGGTTTTCAGGTCATGGATGACATTCTGGACTACAGTTCAAGTTCTGCCGATATGGGTAAACCGACTGGGGAGGATCTTGAAGATCAGAGAATCACCCTGCCATTGATTTTCGCCCTGAAAGACACCTCGGGTGAGCACAAAGAGCAACTTTCCCAAGCGATCAGTGACAATAATCTTGAACAGGTAAATAAGTTTCTGCAAAAAACTGAAGCACTTGAAAAATGCCGCCTCTATGCGCAGGAAGCTGTAAGAAAGGCAAAAAAGGCGCTTGAGATCTTCCCTGATAGTGAATACCGTCAGGCCCTTTACGATCTGGCGGATGCAGCCATCAGCAGAGATCGATAAAACTCTCCTCCGCCCAAAGACGACAGTTACTGTTTCAAAACGCAACAGACTGAAACACAAAGGACCTCGCGGTCTTTTGTGTTTTCTATTTATGGCCATACCCAGGTCCTTAAGAGCTTTTTCTTTTAAAGCCTGGTTGGTTCACGATCTGCCACAAAAGTAATGACAGATCTTTAATTAACAATCGATCTCGCTGAGATGGCTTTGAGCGTTTACAGCATAGAGCTATCTCACCAAGAAGTTCTTTAACAACTTGATATATAGTTGATTACGACAACCAAATGGAACTGATCGTTATCACATAATCTAATCAGTCTCTAATCCTTCAGTTTACCTGTAAGGATGTTCTTTAAAAACCAGTGAATTTATCTAAATTCTGTGAACTTCGGATCACGGCTTACACAAATA
>JAGBLM010000092.1 GCA_017635415.1 Succinivibrio sp.
AATTTAAGCATAAGGTCGGACTAGAGGAAAAAACCAATGAATGATGAAAAATTGAACTTCTCGCAGTGGAATCCGACAACTGCTGCACCATTCTTGAAAGAGAAGGAAGGGCTGAGACTTCGAGCATATCGCGACATTGGAGGCGTGTGGACCATTGGATATGGCCACACCGGAGGCGTCCATCCAGGCCAGGTCATTGACCTGAAAACGGCAAACCGGATCCTGCTTGATGACATCCAGAACATCGCTGAGGAATTGGGGCCTCACATCCATGTACCGGTCACTCAAGGGCAATTTGTCGCCTTGATTTCATTGGCTTTCAATGTCGGTGCTCCTGCCGTCATCCGATCCAGAATGCTCAGACACTTCAACGCGGGCAACATGGAAAAAATGAGGATTGAGTTCCTTGATTTCAATCGCGTGAACCGTGTGCCTAATGACGCGCTGACCAGGCGCAGACAATCGGAGCTAGATCTAATGTGAACCCGTTTTCTCTTTTGAAAATTTGCGCCGGTGCTGTTGTGGTCATCGGCGCATACTTTTTTGGACTGTCTCAGGGCCACGATTCTGAACAACTGAAATCAGCTCAGAAACAGGTGCGAGAACTAACTGAAACGATTCAACGATATGAAACTAAACAGAAAGAGCAATCATTGGCGCTGGCTGAGTTGCGTGTCTCTGAATCTACTGCTCGTGCTGATTCTGACCGGATGCGCGACAGAATCCACGACCTTGAGAAACGAGCCAAAACCGCTACCGCTAGAGACACAGTTCGATGTCTCCAGATGGGAGCGGAATGTCGAGAGCTATTGCAACAAGCTAGAGGAGCTCTTAACTACTGTAGAAAAGCGCTACAGTGATAAATCGGAGGTGAAAAAATGACTGAACTTGAACAATACGGAATTAAAGACAGCGAACGCACAAAATGCGAAGTTTGGACGCGCGTGATGGGATACCATCGCCCAGTTGATTCATTTAATATCGGCAAGCAAGGCGAGGTGGCAGAGCGGAAATATTTTGACGAGAAGAAGTGCTGCTGTCGCAAGTAAAAAGCAGAAGTCTCAGACATTAAAAAAGGCGCTCAACGCGCCTCAACTTTTTTCTACTGGTGGTGCTTTTGGTGGTGCTTTTTAAAAACTCTCTTGCAAGTTATTGATTTAAAAAGACCGTTGGCGGAAAGGGTGTCCCCTTGAGAATATTTAAGAACCTTCGAGAACTGAAGAGAATCAAAAAGAATTTTTAAGAATATTCAAATAGTTAAATTCTAATTTATTTTATCCTCAAAAGGAATCTAAGAGAACTATCGAGAACCTAAGAGAATTTTTTCTAAAATTTCTGTGGTGTTTCTGTGGTGCTTTTTTTAGAGTTGAGGATATGAAAATAACAAGCAAGAACGTTTTTACAGTTGAGGACGGTAACCACACGGTGGCTCCGAACCTGATTCTAGTCGTGCGAGGCAATACGCGCCGCTTTATTTTTAGATACTCTGAAAACGGGAAACGGACGGATAAGTCGCTCGGGCCAGCTCGTAAATTATCGCTCTCGGACGCGAAGGCCTTGGCTGATGAACTCCGTTCTAAATTAGCGCTCGGCGAGGAAATTAAAACTAGGAGAGAACGGAAAGAGAAAGAAAACACACCAGATGTGCCAGTCTTTAAAACTTATGCTATCGAGACTATTGACCGCCTTCAAGAGGTCAAGTGCTGGAGGAATAAAAAGCACGCACAGCAATGGCGCAACACGATAGAGCAATACGCGTTCCCATTTATCGGAGACAAACCGATAAATGAAATCATTCGGGATGACGTATTAAATATATTGAGGCCGATTTGGCAGGAGAAGAACGAGACGGCTTCAAGGGTTCGAGGCCGTTTAGAGAACATCCTGGCTTATGCCGTTACTGACGGGATCTTGCCGTCTAATCCTGCTGCCTGGAGAGGAAATCTTGATAGGTATTTGGCGCCCCAGAGTAAGGTTAAGGTGGTCAAGCACTTCGAGGCTATGCCTTTCAGTGTTTTGCAAGATAAGGTTAGGTGTTTAATTCCAGCAAACAACCGGACTAGGCAGGCAATTTTATTTACGATCCTGACCGCCTCAAGAATTGGAGAATCAGTGCCAGCGTGCTGGGATGAAATTGATTTTAAAAACAGAGTGTGGAGTGTACCGCCAGAACGACGGAAAGATGGAAAGCCGTATCCGCACCGAGTTCCTTTAAGCACTCAGGCGATTGATTTATTAAATTCGATTGAACGGCAGGGAGAGAAGATTTTTGACGCGCCAAACAGGAAAGCGGATAGCCGTTATTCCCTGACTGGGCTTTTAAAGCGGATGACGGGGACCGACGCCACAATGCACGGGTTTAGGTCCACGTTCAGAGATTGGTGCGCAGAGAACGGAGTGCCCGATATTCTTGCGGAGAAAAGTATGTCGCACGCAACGGGAAACGCCGTTGTCCAGGCCTATCAACGTTCTGACCTCCTGGAGCAACGACGTGAAGTAATGCAACGCTGGTCTGATGCGGTGTTTGAGAAAGTTGAGGATTAAGCACAGTTAAGGTTAGGCCGAGACTTCCACCAATTATCAACTTCTCGTTCAGACCAAAAAGGGCGCCGTTTAACATAGCGCCCTTTCGGAAAGTATCCTTCCTTGATCCATTTATCTATTGTTCTGGTTGTCACCTGCAACCGCTCAGCAACTTGATATTTATTTAAGAATGTCATTTTGCACCTCCTGCTTTTTCAATCCGTAAAATCTCTCGATTCACTTTATCAAGACAAATCTTGTCGAACTCTTTCTTGTCTTCAGGCTTAATCAACATTTTGAATTGCTCGATCATGATGTGAACGTCCGCGGCCTCCTCAATAATATGGAGCCAGTGTTCTTTGCTCGGCTTATCGAAATAAATAGCAAACGCTTCCTGGAGTTCATCGACCTCTTCTGGCAATTTTTCAAAAATCTGATTGTCATATCCGTAATGGCTAGAGATTCTGACCAGGCAGTCTTCAAATTTTGCCGCGTTATGCAGATTCATCATCAGCCTCCTGGAGCACCTTGTTCACTTGCTCCTTAAGTTTGTTTTTCAATTCCATGCAGTCGCCAATCTCTTTGTTGTCACGTTTTTCCATACAGCAGGCGTGATCCAGATAAAAATAAACGAGGCGGATCATCAGCAGCGCCTCGTCTTTTGTGATTTCAATTTTGCCCATCATTCATCCTTAAAGAAAACTAAAAAGAAACGGTTCGTTCCGGCTTTATTTGCAGCAGGCTTTTTGTCCCCGAACACAGGCTCACGCTCCAGTACGTAAAGGAGCTCGGCCAAAGAGACATCTTTATCAGCCCACTTGAAAATTAGGGTGCCGTTGGGTTTGAGCACCCGCCATGCCTCGTTGAAAATCTTTTTCATGTCAGCATGCCAGGCCTTCTCCAGAACGCCGTAGCTTTTAGCCATGTCCGAATTTTTCCCGCAGTTGATTAAATGGGGCGGGTCGAGGACGACCATATAAAAAGAGTTGTCAGGAAAATCTAATTTCCTGGCGTCCATGAGCTGATCTGGGTGAATCTCCAGCTTTTTGTATTGCCGCGTCCAGTGCTCTTCATCGCGGATGTCTCCGAACAAAACGGACTTATTGTTCTTGTCGAAATAAAACATCCTGGCTCCGCTCATGGGATCAAGAATCTTTTGCATGATTGAAAACCTAAAAAATATCGACACATTTTTTAGGTGTGTCGATTACGTAAACATTTATTTGAGAAATACTCGGGTGGCCTTGAATGTACCCCTCGTGCCGTTTTCGCACGGGTAATAAAGACCTGGATAACCATCGAGATCGTTTCGCTTTGGAACAAACTTCCAATACTCAAGCTGAATATCTTTAATGTCCGAACGCTCTATTACTTCATCAAAGAAATCCTCAATTGATTTGATTGCTTCCTCAGCATCAAGCCAGCCATAAAGAAGAGTTTCTCCGCCGTCGCTGAAAATGACATCACCCGCCTTATATTTGCTCGGCATACTGCCTCCATTAAAAAGCGCCCAACTCAGGGGCGCTTGAAATGACGTTGATTTAATATCGCTCGGGCTCGTCCAGGCAGCTCGAAAACATCCTGAACTCCCTCATTGATTTTTTCTCTAGCCAACTGGCGAGCGGCCAAAAACTCCTTAACGGTTCGTTCTGGTGAGGTGTCCATGCCTTCCTTCAACAGGGCCACAATCTCCGAGCAGACCTCCCTAATCGTGTCCAGCTCCTCAGCCTTGCCCACATAGCCTGAGGCTTTACCTGACTTCTTTCGGTCAACGATAGCGGCCAGAGCATAGAGAGCTTTGATCTGTCTGTTAGTGAACTCTGCTGCTTCCTTTTCTTGACCCTTCCAGGAGCGATCAAACAACATCATCCCTCCCCAGTTGAGTAAGTCTTCAATCTGCACCATGTGGTCTTGAGTTGCCTCACCTCTAGGCAGAGTGACTTCCACAACCAGGCCCATGTCAGTGATGATGCTTTTAATCTCAGTAATGTCATTCTTGGTATAAAAAGAGCCAGTCAATCTGACTGGCCGCGGCTTGTAAGGCTTTCTGGGTTTCTTATTAGTTGACATATTGAATCTCGATTTCTCCTGTCCAGAGCGGCTCATGGGATTCTTGCAATGTGTATTTGTAGTATTGATCTATCCGGTAAGGCTTGTTCTTCATTTTGAAATCCGCAATTTATCGACTGTACGACTTTAGCGCTCTGCGGATCGCGATCTTGGCCTCAGATAGAAGTTCCCAGTAGTCGGTTACAAGGCTCTGAACAAGGATGGTTTCAAGCTCAGAATCGAGCGGGCTATCAGAGCGCAGTGTCCAGTAGCCCTCATCTGTTTTGTACAGCGTGCAGACTGTCTCGGCATTGAATCTGATGTCGTACAGCTCATGGTCTTTCCAGACAAACTCAACCTTATTTAATGTTGACATTCTGGCGCTCCTCAAGATGTGCCCCAGGAACCTCAATTCCAGACTTGATTGTTTTGCTAATGGCTACCAGGTCAGGGCTTTTTTCAACTTTCACTCTGAGCAGATCTTTCGGAATAAGCTCCATGTTGTCCACAATCGTGGCAGTGGACTTGCGCAGGTAAACAGTGACGAGCGGATCAGAAACTTTCTTGAGGCCGGTCGAAGTCATAGCGTCCAGCATCAGATTTTTGAGAGTATCAGCGCGGCGCTTCATGTCGTCCTTACGAGCCTTGAGGCGTTTGATCTGGGCGTCGATCTGCTGCGCTTCGCTGTCGAGTTCAAACAGATACAGGCCCGTGTTTTTGATTGTCTCGTTCAGGTCTCCAGCAAACTCGACAAGGGCATCAGTGCCTAAGATTTCACCTGTTTCCTCGTCCACCTGGACGCCTTCTAAAACCTTTCGGTATTCATCAGGAATTTCATAAAGTTTCATTTAAAGAAAAAGCGCAGTTATTGGCCGCGCTTTCTTGTACGTTAGAAAAGACTAGAAGGGGATGTCTTCAGGGTTGCCCGTGTAAGGCTCCTCGGCTGGAGCTTGTTTGGCCTGGCCAGCCTGTGCGGGTCGATCGGACTTCTTGTCGAGGAGCTGGAGGTTGTCTGCAACAATCTCGGTGCTGTACTGAGTTTTGCCTTCCTTGTTTTCCCATTTTCTGGTGCGAAGGTGACCTTCAATGAACACTTTGGAACCCTTGCTCAGGTAAGTCTGGGCAACCTCAGCAGTGCGACCAATGCAGGTGATACGGTGCCACTCTGTTTCCTCTTTGCGCTCACCGTCTTCGCTTTTACGGAAAGTCGAGGTGGCAACCGAGAATGAAGTGATCTGCAAATTTGTGTTTGTGAATCGGGTTTCTGGATCACGTCCGAGAGAACCCAGAATGAAAACCTTATTGACGCTAGGCATTAGCGGCCTCCTGTTTTAATTGATCGTGAATCTTTGTTTTGACTAAATACTGTTTTTCATCCGCGTGCAGTTTGCTGTAGAAAGACTTGTAAGCCTCCAGGCCGTCTAGACAAACTCTCTTTGCTTCCTCAACCAGGTTGAAATACTTTTCCTCTTCGGAAACTTGAGTGGCTGGAGGAGCTGGCTGCTTCGGCTGAGGTGCTGCTGTCCTTGCAGGTGCACGGGCTTTGCCTTTGTAGGCATCCTCGGACGCCTGGCGGCCGTCATCGTCTTCTTCACCGTAGCTGAGACCAAGGAATGAGACGAAAGAGTATCGGCGGGCATACGTGACTGCGCTCCCAAACGCTTGCACGCCCTTTTGCTGGAGGCCAGCGGTGGTCACGAAGAACACGCCAGAGGAAAGTGTTTCGCCTTCCTCGGAGACAAGGACTGTCTCGATCCCCACGCGGTCTTCTTCAGTCGTGGTCTTTTGGACGACGGCCAGGCCGTGCTTGTTGAGAATTGGCAGAATCGTGTCCAGGCAGGAGGAGATGTTTGCGTAACTGTAACCGCGTCCGCTGCCGAAGGCTTTGGCCTCCTGATCCTGAACAATTCGCGGAAATTCCTTTTGCGCATCAATCAGGCGCATGCAGATGTTTTTATTAACTGTAGTCATGTGCTATCCTTTGAAGAGGGTTGCGGTAACAACCCTCGCAAGTTTCAGTTGTTAAAAGAATGTGATTGAAACTCAGAAAGGAACTTCATCTAATTCAAACGGGATGAAGTTCTTTTTTTGTTCCCGCTCGGAGCACTGGCGCTCGAAGTCGTTCAGCTCCTCGTCTGTCCATTCGGAAGAAGGGGGCTCGTTATCGAGCATTTCACGCGCCTGTCCCCAGGTGATCCCACAGCCGTAATACTCATCTTCATCCGGATAATCCGGAGGATCACGAAATTGAAAGCGGCCAGCCTCTGCCTCACCCATCATGTAGTTCATAATCTTTGACATACTCAATCTCCTTAAAAATCAAACAAAGCTGAGAACGGTGTTTGCGGTAGTTTTGGTCTCCTTTTGTTCTTCCGCTTCAGGTAGTTCTCGTGATGTCTCTCCCTGATCTTCTCTCTGTTTCGTTGGTAGTAGCCCTGCATGTAAGTCTTGATTTTCTCTGGTGTTCCGCGCATCAGTGCCACCCGCTTTCTTTTAAGTACTTATCAAACACGGGCTCAATTTCAGGATGTCTTTCATCCTCACCAGCCTCGGCAAGTTCGTTAATACGTTTGTCGCAGTAGCGAGGGATGTACTCTTCAAAGAACTTTTCGAGCAGCCGCTCATACTCTGCTTCGCGTTTTTCTTCTTGCCAGGACGGCTGCCAAAGGTCACCAGGGCCAGGACAGGTGCGAGGTGTGTAAGTCATTACAGCCACTCCACGAGAAAGAAGGGAAGAATCACCGAGGCGGCCAGCATGACGCCAGAGAGCACCAACAGGCAGACGTTATCTCCGTCCGCATTTTTCATTGTCAGAAACTTCTTCATAACAACCTCCAAAAGAAAAGCCCCCGAAAGCGCATCAAGGAGTACCGCGCTAACGAGGGCTAGGAGAGAGAAACCTAGAAACTTTTCACATCTGGATAGATGTCTCGATCAATCGTTTGCCACACCAGATCAGAAATGAAATTCGACGCATACTCTTTAAAGAGCGCCTTGACTTCCTTCTGAGCTTCAGCAGTCGAAACAACGTGAGACAGATCAAGCGTTATCTCTTTCTTTCCAGAGAGAAGGGCGGAAACAACAGCGCGCTCTGCATACGTGAGAGCATCAGTGAGACAAATTGCAGAACCGCGATCTTTCAAAATGTCTTCAACAGCAACATCAAAAATCTGTTTTTGTTCATCTACTAACAGGTCCATTTTTCTCTCCTTAAAACTATGTAAAAAAGACCACATTCAAAAGCTCCCCTAAGCGCTGAACTGAAACTAACCGTTATTGGTAAAAGCCCGAGGAGCTTTTAAAGATGGTCTGAAGATGTCCGTCTTTCCGGACTGTCAGGAAAAAAAGCTCATTGAGAAACCCCCGCGTGTATTTGCGAATTTTGGTCGGTTAGCAGTACATGACCATGCGCAGGGGTTTCTAAATAAGCTCAAACAGAAGAACAC
Source organism: Succinivibrio sp. (assembly GCA_017635415.1). Lineage (GTDB taxonomy): Bacteria > Pseudomonadota > Gammaproteobacteria > Enterobacterales > Succinivibrionaceae > Succinivibrio. Next base: position 8,019 of record JAGBLM010000092.1, read on the forward strand.
TCCATCCAAAACCTCAGGAGATCTGCAACTTACCGACTTTCAGGAGTGCCCTTGTGTTTGTGAACTGTCTTATTGAGTGGCCCCTACCGGTGCTACACGACTTTAACGTTTGACACTTTCAGCATTCTCATCGCCACATCTTCACTTTCGATCCGATTTTTGAGGTGCAATTCACTCGCCACCTGTGCAGCTCCATGACCTTTCGGTTTACTCGGTTTTAGGAGCTTGTGCCTCACCTGACAATCATCGGTAAGGCTTGTTAAAGAACTGTTGATTGATGAAGCCATGTTACTAATTTAGTAATGTGAAGTCAAGGCATTTTGGTAACTTTCAAGTTACTAAAAAAATAATTTTTGTAACTACTAAAATGCTTGTGTTTTTTAGGCAACAAAAAACCGCCCTAAGGCGGTTTTTATGCGGGAACTGTTTACCAAGGAACTTTGATCAAATCAGCTAAAAGTTTTGCATCCTCTGATTCCTTGAAAACAAACTCTATTGGTTTGGCCCTGCTTCCATCCGGTGTAATTGTTAAGTACTTTCCTACGGCCTCAACTCCTACGATTTTTGTAAGAGGCATCTTTCTCACCTCATCATTCAAAAAATAATAAAAATTCTTGTTTGTAACCAAAGCATATCCGCTGCCAGTATCGACTGGAACCTCTTCTGTTACCGATTTTCCTGCTATCCGACCAACTCGAAAAGAAACACCCTTTGCAACACGAATGCCAATGCCACGAGATCCTGCTTGGTAACTACGTTCATTTTTGTATGTATTTGAGCGATTGTAGGGAGCTGCATATATTCCAGATTCGTTGCGCTGTAAAACGAATGGGCACGATTCTGCAACGTTACCGTTCCAGTCTGGGGGAGGCAGTTCCCTGCGAACACCAAAACCGCGAGCGATTGCTCGAACAGTGTCTCCTAATTCCTCTTTGCTTATTTGTGCCCCATCGTTTATAAACTGGTCAAGCTCTGAAGATTTATCGCTGTACAGCTTGTATGGATTGTCTGAATGTTTAATTTCTTCTAGGAGCCTCCTGGCGGAATCAGTGGCAGCAACTATCTGATTTTTTGTGGGTGTCGGTTTTGATTCATCTACAGAGGAAACAACCAGGTCTGCATTAGTTTTTGATTTTCTGTGTTTAAGGAAATATCTCAGTCCAAACGTTGCAACGAGCGCAACCGCCATCGCCAGCAGCAAACCTTGTTCATCTTGCTTGGTACAGGCAAAAGCAAAAACCATGACAATGAAAAAGAAAAATGAATATGCAACCAGTGCAAGGATAAATTTGAGTGCTTTTTTCATGAGAATTCCTTTCAAATGCCATGAGGGAATTTTTTAACGCACAGTGCAGTTACAACACGCCCAATGATTTTTATCGCTTCAAGCTCCTGGCCCTTTAGAACAAACGAGTTATAGAGTTTGTTGTCTGAAATAAACTCAACACCAAAAGGCAACACCTGAATCCGCTTGATTGTCACGCCACCACCGTAATTCAGGCAGAAAATGCCCTCCTTGGTTACGTCTGTATCTCTGACATCGACAACAACAATATCGCCAGAGTTAATTGTCGGTTCCATAGAATCCCCACGAGCGGTAACCAGTTGATGGCCTATTGTGCGAAAACGCGAAATATTCTGCTTAAACCAATCAACACTGACCTGAATACGTTCGACTACAGCAACATCAGTACAAGCAGGGCCACCAGAAGGATCACATCCTGCTTCAACATCGAGCCTGTCCAGAGTGACGATGTTTTTGGGTTCTGGCGGTTCTGCTGAGTGATCCTGATCCATCCAGCCAAAACCTAGATTCAGCTTCTTTTCAATATCACGCGCCAGCCGGTCCCCCATTTGTTTAGGTTTTCCAGTTGCAGTGTTCATTGATTGATTCAGGATCTGTGTCAAATGATTGTCCTTTCGGTCCAGGATCTCATTTAGGCTTTTCATTGAATCGTAACGTTCAACCAAACGTTGCAGATTGTCACGCCGAATATCTCTGATCGAAATCATGATTACTCTCCTCAGTAACAATGTTACTAAATTGACTTTTGACAAGTTACTAATTTGCTTTTATGCTGATTACTAATTTAGTAACTTCAAACGGAGTAATCAATGACTTTGGATCAATTCCTGAAACAGGTGGGAAGAGGATCTGCAAAGAAACTGGCTCAGGCAGTTGGTGTGCCCACCTCCAATGTGAGTATGTGGAGAAGAGGCAAACAGCGTCCCCCTGCTGACAAGTGCAAGCTCATTGAGCAGGCAACGCTCGGAGCAGTAACTCGCAAAGAGTTACGCCCTGACATTTTTGAATGATGGTGCCTCATGTCTTGGCAAGATTCGGACACAGTGAGAAAGCTCTTTGTCGGCAATTCAGCAGCAAAGAGTGTTTTGCGCTGTCTAGCCGATCACCGAAATGAACAAACTGGACAATGCAATCCGAGCGCGGATGCAATCGCCATGGAAACAGAGCTCAACAAAAAGACGGTTTACAAGGCCATTACTTACCTTGAAGAAAAAGGATTCATTAGACGTGAAAGACGTGTTCTGAATTCGTCCAACAATTACGTTCTTAATCTTTCGGTTTCTCGTAATTCCGAAAACGGTAGTACCAAAAACGGTAGTACCAAAAACGGAATTTCCGATGACCCAAAAACGGGTCGTGTGGATGACCCAAATTTGGGTCACGAATCAGTAATAGAAACAGTAAAAGAAACAGTAAATACTATTTGTGTCGATAGAGCTGAATCAGCTCCTACCGACACGCAGAAAAACGCGCCTGTTGAAAACAATGAATTCACTCTGACTGAACCAGTCGAAAAAGAACTGACACCTGAACAAAAAGCCCTAAAGGTTTCAAAACACTGCCCACAGCAAAAAATTATCGACCTCTATCACGAGTGTTTGCCAAGTCTGCCACCTGTCCGAATCTGGACATCAGCAGCACGCACCAACAATCTGGCAGCACGCTGGAGAGAGATGGCATTAGACCAGGGTTTCCAATCAGAAGCAGAAGGGCTGGACTTTTTCAAACGATTCTTTGAGTTTGTAGGCCGTTCTAGGTTCCTAACAGGACAAGTCAAGCAAAAGGACGGCAGAACGTTTAGAGCAGACCTTGAGTGGATAACCAAGGCAAACAACTTCGAGAAAATTTGTGATAGGAAATACCATGACCGCTAGAAAAAGAACAAACCTTGACTTCCAGGAAGAACAGCAACAGCAGGAACCTGCGAAACCTAAGATTTTTGAACAACCATGCAAAGCTCATGGATGCCCGTGCATGGTCTGGTGTGGTCAGCTGGCCCAAGGATTGAATGTCTGTGAGTTCCATGAAGGCATTGAGGGAAAGTATTTTCCTGAAGTCACAGCCAGTCTTTTGCAATACAAGGACCTGATCGAGCTGGCGGAAAACCTTCAACGCGATTGGAAGCTCATTGATGATTACAACTCAACGATCAAACATCCTCATGTGGTTCAGACCTTGACCGATTACTTCTGTTCCATCGGTATCCCTGATTTGTCTCCACAGACCAACATTCCAAGCTGTCAGGTTGATGGGAAAACGTATTACCGAGATGAATCAGCCTATGACCTCGCAAACCGTATAAAAAAATGGGTCAAAAACCACGTGATCAAGGCTGAGATGTACCCAAATAGCGAAGAAAGTCAGAAGAACAAGAAAATTGAGGAAATCTCCCCAATGACTGCATACATCAACCAGCTCAAACAGCGGTCTATTCAGAGACAACGAGACGTGGAGGATTACTTCTAATGACGGGATGCTGCTTGTACTGCAAATACGCTGAATCCTTTTGGATAGGGCCGGACGGAAAGAAGCATCTGCCTCCGAAACCGTCCTTCGGGGACATGAACATCTACTGCCACCATTCGAAAAAAGGCGATGGTATCGAATGCTACCCGATCTCATTCACACGGTGCTCGGTTTTTGAACGCGACACAGACGAGCGTATTGAACGCAAGAGAGCATTTTTCTCTCAATTCGATAGATACCGCGTCCATGCAGAACTAATCGCACAAAGACGATAACCAAGGAGAAAACAAATGGAAGATTTTGAAATCCTAATTCTTATTTTCAACATCATCACCTTTGCAATAGCAATGGGAGCTTGCATCTTGTACTCAAATCTCGAACTTCAGCATAACTGCACCAGGTGTCGGCTTTATGACGCAGAGGAAGAAATCGAAAAGCTCAAGGCTGAAATCGACTTTCTGAAAAAGAACAACGACTGAGGAGCAGACATGAACGCAGAGATTCTTTTTTGTCGTTCTTTCTTGTTGTGAAGTTTCTCGAAGACCTAAGCGACAAATCAGCCGAAAGAAGAACACAAGAACTAACCAACAAACTCTTGGAGGAGTACAGAAATGGGAAAAAGCCAACGAACTAAAGGCGCTGCTGGAGAGCGCGAAATCTGCGACATGATTTTTGAAAACTTCGGAATTGAGGTGCATAGGAATCTACAACAGACCCGCGATGGCGGTGCAGACATCAAACTCAAACCCTTCTCCATCGAAGTAAAAAGACGTGCAGCTATCGGCAGGATTTATGACTGGATGGATCAGGCAACAGCAGGATGTGACACAACAGAACGTCCGATTGTTGTATGCAGAGCAGACAGAAAACAATGGCTCGCCATTCTGCCGATTGATGAATTTTTCCGGCTCATTCGCGAGGAGCTTAAATGATCGATGAATCTTTTCTTGAACGGCTCACTAACTGGCGCCGTGTCTATGGTGATCGCCAGGTCTATCGCAGATCATCGACATTCGTCATCTGCCAGTACCTGAGAGCCTATGCTGATAGACAACCAGAAACAGAAGAAGAAAAATATTGGCGGGAAGCTGAGGAACTTCGCTACAGGGAACCCGCACAGCCTTCTCCTGATTATCGTGACGCTGATTTCCTCCAGGTTGTTTGGGCTCGTATGCCTGAGATGATTGAGGGAATACCGGTTAAAAAGAATATTCGGATATTCGTGTTTGGCACTGAGTATGACTACATAGCATTGAAGCGCAGAGCAAGAATCCGAAGAGATCAGGAAAGGTCGTGGAGAGAGTTCTGCATTGAATCATTCCAAAAACGTGTTTACTACGAGCAGGACATCAGAAAACAGTTGCAACTAGAAAACGATTGAGCCATAATGATACAGACAATTTCAGTGTGTCCTTCGTGATAACAATCGCCCTCTGGCGACCTTTGGCGTGCCCGAAGGAAGGAAAGAATACCGAGCCCAATCAGCTCGGTTTTTTGTTGCTCAATTCATTTGAGTAGTACCGCCAGCTGGGAGCGACATTCCCAGCACCAACACCATGCCATTACATCTCTGCAACTATCCAGGCTGTAAAGAGTTAGTCAGCCAAGGCGAGCGCTACTGTTCTAAACACAAAACAGAAGCAAATCGCTACAAAGACAGGAATAGAGTTTCCTCAGCAAAAAGAGGGTACGGTGTTGCTTGGCGTCGTGCTCGATTGGCATTCCTCGCAGATCATCCGCTGTGTGCAGAGTGTGAGCGCAATGGACGCATTACTCCGGCCACTGTCGTGGACCACATCATCCCGCATAAGGGAAACAAACAACTCTTTTGGGATGAATCAAACTGGCAACCGCTTTGCAAAAGCTGTCATGACAGAAAGACAGCGGGAGAAGATGGAGGCTTCGGCAACAAAAGGGGTAGGGGCGGGTAATATCTCGCGCTCTAAGGCTTCTAGACCGCGCCCCCACTCGATTTTTTGCACGTGCAAAATGCAAAAACGAAATTTTGTGTGAGACATCGTGCAAGAACGAAATTTTCAATGAAAAGATCGCGCGCGTGCGCGCGAGTTATGGAGGTTTTATGGCAGGACGGCCACGCAAATCAGACGCGGAAAAAGCAGCCAAAGGAACTCTCCAAAAGTGCAGACAAAATTCGCATGAGTGGACCGTCAACGAGAAACTGAACCCGCTACCGCCACCTGGCCTCACTGCTGATGCACGTGATGCGTGGATGATGGCGGTGAAAGTTGCGCCGGAAGGATTCCTCACTGCTCTCGATCATGGAGTTCTTGAGAAGTGGTGCAGGAATTACGCGCTGTACCGGAAGCTGTCGAAGGCCGTTGAAGCTGGCGATATTGAGCAGACTTCTGCAAACTCAGGGATTCGCTCACTGTCTCCAACATTCTCAGCATTGATAAACGTTCAAAAACTGATGCTCGCCTGTGAACGTGAATTAGGTTTCACGCCTATTTCAAGGTCACGAGTACGAGCACAGCCGAATGAAACTGAATCGGAGAATCCGTTCTTAGATGACTAAACGAGACTATGTACAGATTGCACATCAGTATTGTCTAGATGTCATCTATGACCGAATCTTGACTTGTGAATGGGTCAAGAAAGCGGTTAAGAGACAGCTCGATGACCTCGAAAACCAAAAGGGGTTTGTATTCGATGAGACGGCTGCAAACAGGGTTTGCAAATTTATCGAATGTCTGACCCACGTCAAAGGCAACCTCGCAGGACAAAGAATTCATTTAGAGCCGTGGCAGGTGTTCATTCTTACCACGGTTTTCGGCTGGAAAACGCAGGACGGTAGGCGCAGATTCAGGCGCGTGTATATCGAGGTGCCAAGAGGTAATGGCAAAAGCTGTCTGAGTTCCGGTGTGGCCCTGTACTGTCTGTGCGCAGACAAGGAACCAGGCGCAGAAATCTACTCATTCGCTACAACTCGCGACCAGGCAAAAATTGTTTTTGGTGATGCGAAACGCATGGCCGAAATGAATAAAGACCTGCGCAGTGCATTCGGATTAGAGGTTCTGGCTAATGCGCTCTATCTACCGAGCGCAGGAAGTACGTTCCAGCCGAAATCGGCAGAGGGCTCGACACTCGATGGCTTAAACACGCATCTGGCGGTGATTGATGAGCTTCATGCGCACAAAACTCGCGCTGTGTATGACGTTGTAGAAACCTCCCTCGGTAAACGCTTAAATTCGCTGATGTGGGTTATTACAACCGCTGGATTCGATAAAACAGGGATATGCTACGAGGTTCGGAGCATGGTCACGAAAGTGCTTTCTGGTGCCGTCCAAGATGAGACACAGTTTGGGATCATCTACTCAATCGACAAAGACGATGACTGGACCACAGAGGAAGCGCTAGAGAAAGCAAATCCAAACTGGAATATTTCAGTACGTCCCGAAGTAGTTGGATCGCTACAGCGCAAAGCCATGGCGATGAGCAGTGCTGCAAACAACTTTCTCACGAAACACTTGAATGTTTGGGTGAATGCTGATTCTGCCTGGATGGACATGAGGCGGTGGGACGAATGCGCCGATCACAATTTGAGCCTTGATGAATTTGAAGGTCAGCCCTGCTTCATAGGCCTTGACTTGGCAAGCAAAATCGACATCTGCGCAAAGGTGCTTGTGTTTCCAAGAATCGAAGATGACGGCAAAACACATTACTACGTGTTTCCCTCGTTCTGGCTTCCCAGGAGAGCAGTAGAGAATGCCAAAAACTCACAGTATTCAGGCTGGGAGCGCCAGGAGCTTTTGAATGTCTCTGAGGGTGAGGTTACTGATTTTCGCTCTGTCAAAGATTCGATCCTTGAAGACTGTTCGAGGTTTGATGTTCAGGAAGTCGATTTTGACCCGTGGCAGGCTGCGCAACTCTCGAAAGAGCTTGAGGATGAAGGTGTCGTAATGGTTGAAGTCCGCCAGACGGTGCTCAATATGTCAGACCCGATGAAATCGCTTCAAGCTGCCGTTTACGACAGGACGCTTCACCACGATGGAGGCCCTGTGCTTACCTGGATGATGTCGAACGTGATCGCACACACGGACGCGAAAGATAACATCTACCCGCGCAAAGAGTTCCCCGAAAACAAAATTGATGGCGTGGTTGCTTTGATCATGGCTATCAATCGAGCTCAGTCAGGCCAGAGAGAGGCGACCGACACAAATCTATTTTTGAGTTTGTAACATGAAGATCAAGAGCTTTTTTGGACAATTTTTCTCAGGTCTCTGGGGAGGAGGTTTGTCAGATTATTCTGGCCTCCAAGAAAGCACTCCCTCAGTTACGCTGAACAAGGAAGAACCGTACATTCCGCCTGAGGCTGGGATGCAATTATCGGCGGTTTGGAGCTGTATCAACCTGTTGTCTGAGACTATGGCAACACTGCCATTAGTCATCTATGAGGTAAAGAGGAACGGGGACAAAATTCCTGCCCGTGATACTCGTCTCTGGCAGGTGCTGCACAACCCGAATCAGATCATGACTGCACACGACTTTTGGCTGTGCATGAGCATGAATCGGTTCTTGACCGGTAACGCCTACGCTTTAATTCACAGAGATGGAACGGGAGCGCTGATGGGGCTCACTCCCCTGGCTTCCGGTCAGATGGAAGTCGCGGTCCTGGATGGACAGGTTATTTACCAATACAACAAAGATGGGAAATACACCTATTTCACCAGTGACCAAATTCTTCATTGGAAAGGGATGGGCAACGGAGTAGTTGGTTTGAGCACCTTCGACTACATGAGGGCCACGACTAACGAAATGAAGAACGCGCAGAAGAACGCCAGCGCGCTCTATGGCAACGGTAACCAGTTGACCGGTATTGTCACGGTTGACAGAGTTATTAAGGGACAGCAGTTGGTTGAACTGCGTGACAGATTCAGGGAGCTGGGTGCATTCAATGGTGATTCTTGGATCAATTTCTTGCCAGCTGATATGAAGTATCAACAAGTGGCGATGTCTGCTGCTGATGCTCAACTGCTCGAAACTCGACAGTTTGGAGTGGAGGAAATTGGACGCTGGTTTGGTGTCCCTGCTGCGCTGATCAATTCTTCATCCGGCACATCAGGCGCCTCGATTGAGCAGATTGTTGAATCTTTCTATCGGAGCACGATTCACCCGCTGTGTTGTTCAGTCGAACAGGCCATCATGCAGAGAGTTTTTACAGCAGCAGAACGAGCGAAATATGTTGCAGAGTTCAAGATGTCTGCCCTGCTCAGAGCCTCAGTTTCGAGCAGATACGATTCTTACTCCAAGGCACTTCAAAACGGCTTTATGACGCGCAACGAGGTGCGCAAACTCGAAAACCTGCCACCGGTAGAGGGAGCAGATCAGCTCACAGCTCAGAGCAATTTGTGGCCTGTGAACCAGCTCGGTGAGCAACAGGCATCACAGAGCAATACAGTGCCGGAAGACCCAATCAAGCAATAAATCGGAGAAACAAATGGATATTACAAAACAGCTGGATTTATCAGATGTTGAATTGAAATTTGATGATCAGAGCGAAGCTGGCACATTCTCCGGCTACGCTACCAAATTCAACTCTGTTGACCTGGTGGGAGACACAATCCTCCCAGGAGCATTCACAAAAGCACTTGAAAAGATCGGCACATTGCCGATTTTTTTTAACCATGAAAGTTATGACATTCCTATTGGGAAGTACACCAAACTTGAACAGAATGCACGCGGGCTAAAGGTCGAGGGACAACTGATTCTTGACATTCCCAAAGCTAAAGATGTCTATGCAGCTATGAAAGCAGGTGTTGTTTCTGGCCTGTCAATCGGTTTTTCCTGTGCCAAAGACGGATACGAGAAAAAGGAAGAAGAGCCAGGCTACATATACAAAGAGATCGACACTCTACGCGAGATTTCAATCTGCACATTCCCGTGTGAGCCAAAAGCACAGATTACTGCTGTTAAATCTGAAGATGTGGAACAGATGAAAACAGTACGAGATTTTGAGAAATTCTTGAGGGATTCAGGATTTTCAAAAAGTGTGGCCCTGGCCATCGTTTCCAGAGCCAAACAGGTTTTTGCTGATGATCTGAGAGATTCAGAAAAACAGGAAAAACAACAACATGAATTAGACGCTTTGAAGCGTCTCAACTCCTATTTGTAAAGGAATAATCATGGAAGAAATTGAAAAGGTCCTTGAATCCGTCAAAGAAAAAGTAGATGGCTACAAGGCAAACACTGAAAAACACGACACTGAAATCAACGAGCTTAAAGAAAAGCAGGCTCAGATTGATAAACAGGTTCTTGAACTTCAGCAGAAGAGCATCAAAGTTGATGCTCCGAAAGAACAGACTACTGTCGGTGATTCTTTCGTCAAGTCTGATTCCTATCAGGCATTTGCAAAAGGACAGGCCCGTTCTGCTGCATTCGTATTCAAAGATAAAGCAGCACAGGATCCGATCGCAATTGGCACACTGGCTCCTAAGGATCGCAGACCTGGCGTGCTCGCAGAACCTGATCAGAGCCTAGTAATTGAAGGTCTGATACCGCACCTTCCTACTTCCGTCACTACGGTTGAATACCTCAAGGAAGGCACGTTCACGAATAACGCTGCATTCGTTGCGGAAGCTGCACAGAAACCGCAATCTACAGATACGTTTGAGCTGATGCAGTCAAACGTTCAGACTATCGCCCACTTCTCGAAAGTGACTCGCCAGTTGATTGATGACAGCGCCACGCTTGCAGCATTCATCAATTCCAGAATGGTTTACGGTGTCAACCTCGTTGTTGAACAGCAGATTATCAATGGCAACGGCACTTCTCCGAACCTGAGCGGTTTGATGAATACTGGCAACTACACTGCACAGGCTTTCACCTACGCTGATTTAGGCGGTGATTCCGGCACTCTGCTTGATCTGTTGCGCTTGTCTATCGCTAAGGTGAACGCTGCTAACTACAGAGCAAACGCCATCTTGCTGAACCCGATGGATTGGGCTAAGTTGCAGGGCTTGAAGGGCTCTAACAATCAGTACCTATATGGCGTACCGTCCATCAGCTTCGAGAACATGACCGCATGGGGTGTTCGCGTTGTGACCTCTGCTTCTATGTCTGAAGGCAAATATCTTGTTGGTGACTTCTCTCAGGCTGCCACCATCTATGATCGCATGAGCACAGTGATCGACATCGCTTCCCAGAACGAAAATGACTTCATCAAGAATCTGTTCACGATTCGTGCTGAACGCCGTCTCGCCCTGGTTGTCGAGCATCCGAAGGCATTGGTTGGTGGCTCTTTGGTTATGCCTACAAAACCTGGCGCCTAATCTGAATTGTCATGGTTTGGGAGCGGGAAACCGCTCCCTTTTTTCTTATGAAAGTAAAAATCACAAAATCTGTTTTAACGGTTGTAGGACGTTTTGAAGCTGGCTCCATCGTCGTGTTATCTGATGGCACGGCTGAAATGTTGATTCGTGAGGGTTTTGCAGAAGTTCCCAAACCTGGAAAGAAGAAAAATGAACCGAAAGAGGAGCTGAATCATGACGAAAATCGCGGTGACGCTCGAGGAGCTGAAACAGCATCTCAGAGTTGAGCATGATGCTGATGATGCACTGATTCAATCCTATGGCCTGGCTGCGACAGAGTTTGCAGAACAAGTCTGTGATCGTGAGATCGTCAAAGATACCGATCCGCGTGCAGTCTGCACGAGCATTGATGATGTCCCAGACAGCATTAAAACCTGGATCAAGCTGTATGTGACAGATCTCTACGAGCGCCGATCTATCACTGAGGGCCAGGATTCCCAGATCAGACATTACGACCATCTGCTAGATCGATTCATCATCTATGACCGTGTACTGGAGCATCTATGAACCTGCCTAATGTCGGTGACTTGAGGCACAGGGTCACATTTGAGCTGAAAAAGTCTGTGCCTAATGATCAGGCGGGATTCTCGAATGTCACAACATCCTCTTTCACTGTCTGGGGAGACATTCAACCTGTCGGAGCTCAGATTTTCTGGAACACATCGCAGATTGAGGAAACAGTCACGCACCGTGTTTTCACTCGTTGCATCGAAGGTAAGACACGCCCGCAAGACCTCACTAAACTAATCCGCATTGTCTGCAACGGCTTGAAGTATCGCGTGCGCCGTGTTTCTGATATTGCCGGAAAAGACAGATTCACGGTGATAGACGTTCAGCAGGAAGGAGTGGTCCAGTCATGAGCGCCGAATTTTTAGAAGTCAGGACGCCCGATGGCTTCACGTTCTGGGATTTTGATAAGAAAGTCATCCGCTCTGCTCTCCGAGAAGTCGGAAAAGACGTAAGGAAAGCAGCTCGCCAGCGAATCAGCAAACGTGCAGTTTCACGTCCAGGAGAACCGCCTGGCAAACAGTCAGGTGAAATGCAGCGCTCAATCAAGGCCACAGTATCCCGCAGTGGACACTCTGTGTGGGTGCGTCCTACTCTGACTAAACGAATGAGAGAGTTTTATCCGGCATTCGTTGTCTATGGACATCGAGGCCCTCGCACCGATTCAGCAAATCAGCAATCTAAAAAGCGTAAGGGAAACAAAGTTGCTCAACCTCGCGAGAACTTCATCGAAGTTGTCGCAGAGGAATACCGGAAGCGCTTTGAGGATCGCATGGAAGATGCTTTTGTAGAGGGAATCAAATCATGATGATCAGAATTTCAGACTACATCCAGGCGATCAGAGAACGATGTCCTAGCTTTAAAGGACGTGTCGCAGGTGCTAGCGCCTGGGCGGTTGATTCGCTTGTCAAAGTGGAGGCTCCTGATCTTCCGGCTGCTTATGTTGTTCTTGAGAATGAACAAGGCGGACAGTATTCATTAAACGGTGAATACCTACAGAATGTTGATGTCTCACTTGCAGTGATCGTCCTTGTTGCTAACCAGAACAATGAGGAACTGCGTGGCCAGGGAGACCTGGAGCAGATCGACAAAATTCGCGGGGAGCTTTTCCACGCGATTTTGTTTTGGAGCCCTGACCCTAAACACCTAGAAAAACTCGCGTATGACGGTGCAGAGGTCATTTATCTCGACCCAGAGCGCATGGCCTACCGATTCGACTTCAAAACAATGTACCGCCTGGACTACAGCGACACTTATCAAAAATCACTTTATGAGAGCTATCCAGCATTCAAGGAAAACGATCTTGAGCTTAAACAGGATGGCTTGTCCGAAAAGATAAAGATTTTGTTAGAGCAAAGTAAATAGGAGTAACAGATGCCTGTCTCTTTCAATACAATTCCATCCGGCAATGGCCTGATGGTCCCGCTCTTTTATGCGGAGGTTGATAACTCTGCTGCATTTACGCCTGGAAACAGCAATGTGGCTCTGTTATTCGGTCAAATGCTTGATTCCGGTACTGCGACAGCGGGCAAACCGGTTGCAGTTTCTTCCGCTGCTATGGCAAAGACATTGTTTGGCCGTGGTTCCATGCTGGCCCGAATGGTTGAGGCATACCGCAACACTGATGTGCTCGGTGCGCTGTACTGCATCCCGCTGGAAGACGCGAGCACTGCAACAAAAGCATCCGCAACCGTGACGATCACCGGCACTGCTTCCGAATCAGGCACGGTGTATCTGTACATCGGTGCAGACCTCGTTCGCGTCGGTGTAGCAGCCAAAGACGCTGCAAATACTGTTGCTACCTCTATGGCTTCTGCTATTACAGCTAAAGGTGACCTGCCTGTTACTGCAACGGCAGAAGCAGGTGTGGTCACAATTACTGCACGAAACGGCGGAACGCTCGGAAACAACATCCTTGTTCGTAAGAATGTCAAAGGCGCCATCGGCGGTGAAATGGACGTGCCTGGACTTGGTGTTGAAATCACTGCGATGAGCGGTGGTGCCACTGATCCTGACCTGACAGACGCTCTCAAGGCGATGGGCAGTGACGCTTATGAATACATCGGAAATCCTTATTGCAGTGCTGATGTCCTGGACGATTTCCAAGATCTGATGAATGACACAAGCGGAAGATGGTCTCCTTACCAAATGCTCTATGGTCATGTGATCACTGCCAAGCGCGGTGACTACAACACTCTGCTGACTTTCGGCAAAACTCGCAACGATCAGCACATGACGACTTTTGCCCTTGAGCCAAACTTCGGCTCCTGGGATGTGGAAGCTATCGCCAGCGCAGTGGCACGCACTAAGGTGTTCATTGATGCAGATCCGGCACGACCGACCCAAACCGGTTCGCTCATTGGTATCACCGGAGCTCCTACCGGTGAAATGTTCCAGCTAACCGAGCGCAATACTTTATTGCAGAACGGCCTTGCAACTCTTACCGCTGTGGCAGGTGTTGTTCAGATTGAGCGTGAAGTCACGAACTATCGAGTGAACAAATACGGTGAGCAGGATCTGAGCTATGTCGATTGTGAAACTCTGTTTACAACTGCATACGTTCTGCGTTATCTGAAAGGTCTGATCACATCGAAGTACGGACGCCACAAACTCGCCAATGACGGCACCAATTTTGGTCCTGGTCAGGCGATTGTTACGCCGAAAATCATCAGATCTGAGCTGACAGTTGCTTATGCCAAGTTGGAATATCAGGGCATTGTTGAAAATGCCACCCTCTTTGAGCGCTATCTGGTTGTTGAACGTGACACCGACAATGTGAACCGCATCAATGTGTTGTTCCCGCCTGATTACGTCAACCAGTTGAGAATCTTCGCTCTGCTTAATCAGTTTAGACTGCAATATCAGGAGGCTTAATCATGGCAGAACTAATTGCTGGAACCTGCTACGTGAAAGTTGATGGACAGGTTCTTTTACTCAAAGGCTCAATGACTGCGACCGCCTCCAATGTATCGAGAGAGGCGATTGTGGCTAATGGCCGTGTCAGTGGTTACAAAGAAATTCCAGTTGTTCCGACCATCAGCGGTCAATTTGTTGTTGACAAAAATTTCCCAGTCGCGAAATTGCAGACAGGAGCTGACATGACTGTTGTCGCAGAGTTTGCTAACGGCTGGACTTACACATTGGGCGGTGCTTTCGTCACTGATTCAATCGAAGTCTCTGGGGACGATAGCGATACAACGATTAACTTTGCTGGAGAAACAGGCAAATGGAGCATTTGATAAAACTGACCGAGCCGGTCAAGTTTGGAGATACCGAGTTGAACGAGCTCCATCTGAAAAGCCCAAAGGGGAAGCTGATTAAACAAATCGGCCTCCCCTTTAGTTTTAACCAAGACGGCTCTTTTGAGATGCTGACTGATCGCTGTGCGAAGTACATATCTGAGTGCGCCAGCATACCGATGAGCACGGTGGATGAACTTGGCGCAGAGGATTATCTGCAAATTTGCGCTGAGATCACGGGTTTTTTCGGACAGAGAACGGCCTCTTAAACATCTCCATTCAAGAATTAACAGATTGGTTTTTTGATATTGGCTGGGTTTGGCGTATGCCTCCCAGCCAAATTCTTGAGATGACGCTAGAGGATGCGTTCCTATTTGATCAACAGTACAGACGCTTGAGAAAGCGGGAAGAGGCACAGAATGGCAAAAGACCTTAGGCTCACAGCGATATTTGCTGTTAGGGATCAGCTCAGTCCCGTAATCAAAAAGCTCTCTGATAAATGGGGAAGTTTTAGAAAACTTCTCGAATCTGACAATTTCAAGAAACTGAATAAACAGTTTCTGTTCTTTCGGCGTTCGTTGACAAACGTCACGGATCAGGTCACGAGCGCTGCAAAGAAACTTGCATTACCTTTGACTGCTGCTGCCTCAGCTGTCGGTTTTTCGTTGTCTCAAATGATGTCCAAGTTTTTGGACACTGGGGACGCTATCGACAAAGCGAGCATGAGGATTGGAATCGGAGTTGATCGACTTCAATCTCTGCAATATGCAGCCAAAATGTCTGGTGCTACGGCTGAGGATATGAATTCAGCCCTTGGCAAGCTCAATGAAAACATCGCCAAAGCAGCAGCGGGCAAAAATGAAGAATTAGCCAGCCTGTTCAAAAAACTCGGAATCTCTCTCAGAGATGCTAATGGTCATGTGAGAACTGCTGCTGATGTCCTGCCTGAATTCGCTGATGCTATCAAGCGCAACACGAATTCCAGCGTGCGCGCTCGCATGGCGATTGCTGCTTTTGGCGACGCTGGTCAAAAGCTGATCCCGATGTTGCAGGATGGCTCAAAGGGCTTAGCTGACATGGAAAAGCGGGCCCATGATCTTGGCCTCACCATGTCTCAGGATGATGTCAAAGCAGCTGCATCACTCGGTGATAAATTTACCGATCTTGGAGCGGTCTTTGATTCTTTCGGCAACACGATCAGCGCGAAACTTGCACCGGTACTCGGACCGCTTATTGATGACCTAACAGAATTCCTCGCGAAAAACAAGGATGCGTTTGCTGGCCGTCTTTCCGAGGCAGTTTCAAAACTAGCTGACAGCCTGAAAAAAGTCGATTTTGAAAAACTCGCTAATGAGGCGATGGACTGTTTTCACGCGATTGGCGAGCTGTATGACAAGATCGGTGGATTCGATACGATTCTCAAAGCACTCGCTGCTTTGATGGCAGGCAAGGTGATCATTGCAATCGGTCAGTTTGTCGGATCCTTGATCACGCTCGGACAATCGTTCTGGGGATTGATCCCGATCATCCGCTCTGTCGGTATGGCATTCATTGCCAATCCGATTGGCGCGGTGATTACAGGTATCGCCCTGGGCGCTGCCTGGATCATTACAAACTGGGATAAAGTCGGCCCATTTTTCACTCAGTTGTGGAACAGCATCACGGGAATTTTCACCAGTGCGGTCAGCAACATTGAAAAAGTAATTTCCGGTTGGATTGATGGAATCAAAACGCTGTGGAGCGGTTTGTTCGATGGCGATATGTCCAAGATCGTCGATGGCTTCTTCAAGATGTTTGATGCGTCATTCAATCTTGTACCTGACAGCTTCAAGAAAATCGGCCCTGATCTTCTAGCCGGAGCACAAAATATCCTTGGTGACATCGGCAAAAAGTTCCATGAATTTTTCGGCGCATTCGACCTGTCAGATATGTTGCCCGAATCGTTCAAAGACGCCATTGGCTGGCTGAAAGGTAAGCTCGGTTTTGGCTCTGATGATGAGAAGCCCAAACCTGCTCCCGCTCGTTCCTCGGCTAACTATCCCTACAGTACTGCAACCGTCAATGGTACGCAGAAGATGGAGGGCATGATGCAAGTCAAGGTTATTGCTGAGAACGGAACAAAGGCTGAAATTCAACAAGCCCGTGGAGAAAACGGCTTGCAAATTGCTGGACAGGTTGGAAATTCTCCTAGAAGTGCCGGATTTGTGGGGACTGACTGATGGCTTACTTTTTTGAAAGACTAAGAGCTGCTAGCTTTAAAGGTATCGGCTTCAACGTCCTGTCTGTGTCTAAGTCTTTTTTGCGCAGACAGGTGCTGCACGAGTATCCACAGCGCGATGTTCCCTATCTCGAAGATTTAGGAAAGGGAGCAACACGCTACAGCATGACCGCCTTTCTGTGCGGGAATGATTGTGTTGAGAAAGCCAAACTCCTTGAAAAAGTTCTGCTCACTCCTGGCCCAGGGACTTTTGTCCATCCCTGGGACGGGAACTTAACGGTGAGTGTGTTCGATGCGTCCAGCATTGATTACACGTCTGAAGAACTTGGCTATGTCTCAATATCAGTGACATTCGTGGAAGCGGGGAATCTTGAGTTTCCCGCTTTTTCTTTGGACGCCATATCTGAAATCCGTGGCCTTGCTGACAAATTAGGGCTGTCTGCCGTTGAGGATTTTGCGAGCAAATTCAAAACTACAGCGCTCTATCAGTTTGTGCAGGGTGTAGTTGATGGATCGATGGTCACCCAGCTCACAGAACTGGCCAATTCGGAGTTTTCAAAAACATTCGGAATTGCTTCTGATCTCATTGAGCTTGCTCAGACAGGTTCATATCTGCTGACCTCAGCGCCCGCAGATTTTGCGACAAGTCTCAAGGGTATTTTGGGGCTTTCTCAGTACGCAGGTTCAAAACATCGCTGGACCGGAGTTGTCGATCAGCTGTCGAATACGACCAAATCGCCGACATTCAACCAATTCACAACTGCGAGAGTGAATGAGGATGCAGTAACGAGTTCTATTGAATCGCTACAGCTCAATGACACGAGCGCAGTTGAGACACTGACAAGGCGCCTGATTCTCTCTCAGGCTTTGGGCGCTGCTTCGCTCATCGGTTCTCGTGTGGACATTACCGGATCGGACGACGCGGATCAGGACAGCGCAGACATCCAGGCAGCAGAAAACGAAACATCTGCGACTACTGAGAACAATGTCACTGTCTCTGTTGATGAGTTGGTTGCCACGAGAGACAACCTTTTGAGCGTCATCGACAACGAGCTCAGGAACCCACTGACCACGGATGAGATTTTTGTCCAGTTGTTGGAGGCTCGATCCGCAGTGTTTATCAGTCTCACTCAAAAAGCTGAGGGCCTCAGCAGACTGATTGAGGCTGTAATTCCACAAAATGAATCCTCAGTAGTAATCGCTTACGACTACTACAAAGATGCGAACAGAGAGAAAGAGATTGTGATCAGAAACAAGATCGCACACTCTGCGTTCTGTCCTAATGACTTGAAATTGTTGAGCAAATGAAAACTACTACTGACAAAAACAAAATCACTCTGAGAGTTGATGGCCAAATCTACGAGGGCTGGAAATCCGCCAGGGTGGAAACCTCTATCGACCAAATTTGCAGAGCCTTTGTTTTGTCGGTAACAGACAATTTTCCAGGCAACAAATCTTTCACGAGATTAAAGCCTGGACAGTTGGTTGAGCTCTATGTTGGTGATGAAAAAGTCTGTACAGGCTACATCACCAGCACGCCAATCAGCTATGACGCTCAGAGCGTCAATGTTCAGATTCAAGGGAAATCTCGGACGGTTGATCTTGTGGATTGCTGTTCGCCATGGTCTGCTATCGCCCAGCAGAGTTCTGGCGGTGGACAGGCTCAGAGCACCGATGAGTGGGCTGATGTGAAAGGGAAATCTCCGAGCACACCCAAAGCCAAACCGGTCAAGGCGTCCAAACGCGCAAATCTCTCCTGGCACAACCAGACGGTTGAAAAAATCATCGCTGATCTCTGCGAACCTTTCGGCATCTCGGTGCACTGTGAAACAACTCTTGCGTCCAAACACACGAATTTCACCGTTAATCCAGGTGAGAAAGTCGTGGAATCAATCAACCGATTACTTACCAAAGACAACCTCGTTGTGACAGATGATGAGTTTGGGAACCTTGTCATTGTTGAAGTTGGAAGCGCTGGCAAGTGCTTTGACAAGCTGAAGGTCGGACAAAACGTGCTTACGGGTTCTTCTAACTGGGACGCATCGAAGATTTTCAGCGTGTATGCAGTCCTGGGCCAGCACAAAGGGTCTGACTTGGAATTTGGAAAGCAAGTCAGCCAGGATAAGGGCATAGCGTATGACAATCGAATTGGACGCTATCGCCTCCTGGTGATCAAAGATACTGGTCAAAGCTCAAACAGTCTGAACGAAAGCAGAGCTCAGTTCGAGAAGGATTTTCGTCATGCTGACATGATGCGATCTCAACACAATGTCCAGGGATGGAGGCAGACGAATGGCGCGCTATGGCGTCCGAATTCTCTCGTTGAGTTGGATGATCCGATCCTACAGATCAGCGGGCAATTCCTCATCAACAAAATAGTTCTAAATCTAAATCAATCCGGTTCGATTACTGAAATCGAAACAATCAGCCAGGACGCCTATCAGCGTGCCGGATACAAACAACCAACATCAGGATCATCAGGTTCAGCATCAGCGCCAAAAGCTGATGAGTGGGCTGATGTCAAAGGCAAATGAGAAACGTATTCGCACAGATTCAGGACATGATCGCCCGTGGGTTCGTTCGCCTGTCATATGCCAGCAAAAAGATGCGAGAACTGCAATGTGAGTTTCTTGCCGGTGAGGTCAGAGATCAGCTCGAACACGTGGAGCCTTATGGCTTTACTTCTGAACCTCTCGCAGACGGGAAGCCGGAAGCATTCGCCCTTTTCTTTGATGGCAATCGCTCGAACGGCATTGTGTTCTGTGTTGCAGATAGACGCTATCGCCTCACGAACATGAAAGCTGGCGAAGTCGCGATTTATGACGATCAAGGCCAACAGGTCTATTTCATGCGTGATCAGCTGCTCATCTCGACACCTAAAAAACTAGTTGCAGATGTGGGCGGAACAACCACGCTCACCAGCGCGGGAGCTGTGGACATCACGGCACCGCAAACAAACATTCACGGACCGTTGACAGTCGATGGCTTGATCATAGGTAAGGGTGGAATGGAAATCTCTGGCGGTAGTGGCGCCAAAGTCAACGGATCGCTCACTACGACAGGCGATGTCACTGCTGGCGGAGTCTCTCTCGAACATCACAAACACAACGGTGGACCGGAGCCAGATAAATAGGAGGCATCATGGAATGTCTGATAAACGGACAAAAAGTTGACATTACCGAGTATCAGCCTGACCCATTGGTTCAGGCTGTTTTAATCAGTCTCTTTTCCTGGCGCCGATCTAATGATGATGACGGGGTTCAAATCCCGTACAGGCAGGGCTGGTGGGGAGACACATTTTCAACGATAAGCGGGGACCAAATCGGTTCCCGTTTGTGGTTATTACAACGCGAAAAACTGACCCGCGAAACTGTCGCACTGGCGAAAGCATACGCAGAAGAAAGTTTGCAATGGATGATTGATGACGCCCTCGCCGTCCAGATCAACGTGGAAGCCTGGCGGGATGATGGCCGTCTGAACATGACGATTGACATCGTTCAGCCAGGCGATAAGCGCTCTGTCGAGGCTCGTTTTCAGGATCTTTGGAGTTTAGTAAATGCCATTCAATAGACCGACCCTAACAGAGATTATTGATCGTGTTCGCTCTGATGCTGAGAGCCGGTATGGTCAACGAGTTCCGCGCCGTTCGCTGATCAACGTGATGTCACTCGTGTGTGCCTCTGCGGTCCATTCGCTGTATGGGTACATCGAGTTTGTCTCTAAACAGATTTTTGCGACTTCTGCTGAGGGAAAGTATTTAGAGCGCCGTGCTGGTGAGTACGGGATCTACAGGAAACAGGCCACGAATGCTCAGGGCACAGTGACATTCAGCGGTTCCGGCACTGTTCCTGTTGGCACAACTCTCCAAACTGCTGATGAGGTGTTTTTTGAGACAACCACAACAGCCGAGGAATCATCGCTAGTTGCCAACATCCAGGCCGTGAATCCTGGCGCAAATGGAAACCTGCAATCCGGCACTGTTCTGACCCTCGTCTCTCCTATCGCAGGAATTGAATCAGAAGCAACTTCCGGTGAAGTCTCCGGCGGAACGGACATTGAGGGTGACGAAAGTCTTAGAGAACGCCTCCTGTTCAGAATGCAAAACCCGCCTAAGGCAGGAACGAAAACCGACTATGTGGCCTGGGCTAAAGAGGTCTCAGGAGTAACGCGGGCTTGGTGTTATCCGCTAGAGCTTGGCCCTGGTCATGTCACTGTCAGATTCATGACTGATGGCCTCACGGACAACGGAATCCCTACTGCTTTAATGGTCGAGCGCGTTAAAGCTCACATTGAAACGCTGATGCCCGTGACAACGATCCTGACCGTTGTCGCACCTGTAGCAAAAAAACTGGACATGACACTCGACATCACGCCAGACAACGCTGAAATTCGGACGAAAGTAGCCAGCGCTGTGAAACAGATTATTCAGACCGAGGCAGAACCGGCAACAAAAGTCCTTCTCACTTCGCTAGATCGAGCAGTCGGAAGTGTTGAGGAAATCGTTTCTTATCGAATCGTTTCTCCGACCGATGATGTCCCTGCTGGCACAGGTGAAATCCTAGTTCCTGGAACAATTACTTACGTATGAGGCAGTTATGTACTCAGTTAATGACTACGACCAGGCGTTATCACGCCTACTGCCTAGAGGCCCAATTTGGCAACGAACACCAGGTAGTTTGCTGGACAGCATTCTTCATGCGATTGCAGCAGAGTTTGCACGAGTGGATGCTCAGGCGGATCACGTGATCGAAGAATCTGATCCGAGAACCTCATTCAACCTTTTGGAAAACTGGTTAACTGACTGGGGAATACCGTCACCCTGCTTGGCAGCTCTCGCGGATCCAACGCTAGAGGAAAAGCGACGAGAGCTAATCACAAAAATCACATCGAGCCGAAGTTTAACGGCTCGATTTTTTATGGACGTTGCAGAGAGCCTTGGCTATGAAGCAACGATTGAGACCTTCGAGGCTTTCACAGTCAAAGACCGAGTGAACAAAGGCCTCTACAGCCTGGAATGGAATACCGCATACGCAATGTCGATCAAGGTCAAGGCCAATTCCGCTCAGAAACTTTTCAATGTCACCTGGACAGCAGATCAGCCATTAGCCGTCTGGGGAGACCGTCTTTTTGAATGTCTTATGCGCGAGCTAGTCCCAGCGCACGTCACAGCAATTTTTGAATACGAGGGAGCTTAAAAAATGAGCACGACTTATGCAATGAAATGGACCGCGAACGCAATTCAAACCGTTCCGAATTTGGCTGACCTGGTTTCTTCCGGTTATCCGACAAATGGCGACCCGTCCAAAGGAATTGCACCTACACTGCCAGGTGCAGCATGGTTTCACTGGGTATCTCAGACGCTCGGTTGTGCGATTCAGGGCAACGACCTCACGATTGATCAGACCAAAACAGATCAGTTGCTCAGTGCCATGAAGAACCTCGGCAAAGCCATTGTGCCCATCGGCACCGTTGTGTTCTATCTTGGCACGACTATCCCTGATGGTTACCTGTTGTGCAACGGTGCAAGCCTGCTCAGGACAGAGTATCCAGAACTTTTCGAAGTCCTGGGGACAAAATGTGGCAGTGTTGATTCAGCACATTTCACACTTCCGGACACACATCATCGTTTCCTCGAAGGAACCACAACGCTTTCGGAAGTCGGCAGCTATATTGCTGCTGGGTTACCGAATATTCTCGGAACCGTATCGGGAATTAAATTCGAAAATGCCGATCCTTCCACAGGTTGCTTCAGCGGAGATGGTGAGATATTTAATACGGGTATCAGCACGGACAACCCCAATCCAACACAAAATTACGCTTGGAGCAGGCCAGAATTCACTGCGAGTCGTTCGTCTTCGATTTTTGGACTGAGTGAAACTGTTCAAACCGCCTCTCTTCGTGCTTTATGCCTAATACGCGCGTATGAGCTGTAATCCGAACAGAGCGTTTACACGAACTTCTGTCAAATTATCTTGATAAAGACTAGAAACACGAGACGCATTAAATGAGAGTTGGGCAGGCGTATTTTCTTCTGGATTCGAAGACATACTGATATCTGAGCTACTCTGAAAAAATGCGGCTCCTGCTGCGTTTGCGTTATGATTTCCTGGATACGTGTACGACCAAGCGCCGTGAATATTCGGTGATTTTCTGCTGTACTCCTGGCGCCCCGTCCAGACTGGGCGGAGCGCTGTTTTACTGCTGTGCCTAGCACACAGCGAAAATGACATGTTTTTATGCTGGATCACTTGATTTATCAGGGTTCTGGCTCAAAACCTGAGCACAACGAGCACACGTTTGAATATATGCGTGCCAGCCCAGAAGGATTTTTGACCTGGATGCAAAATAATCGCCTCGTTGGTAGGCTCGAACCACCTGCGATCCGGTTACGTGAGCTAAACACGCCTCAGCAACTTCGAGCGGAACATCATTATCTGCGAACCAGGTGCGACCGATAGAGCGGAGGCCATGTGCCACCAGTCGGTTTTTAAACTCAGGCTGTGAGTGCAGCCACTTCGCCAGAGCTTGACCGGAAATGTGTTTGTTTGGACGTGTACCTGGAAACAGGTAGGGAGAGCGCTTGTTTTTCCTGATGGTCTTTGCTTCCTGGATGAGCGCAATCAAATAGGGTGTCAATGGGATTCTGTGGACCCTTTTCATTTTCATGAATTCGGCTGGAATCGTGATCGCTTCCTCGTTGATCCAGTCGAGACGGATTGAGACAACCTCGCCAGGTCTCAGCAGTGTGGCCAGGGAGAAGTAAAACAGGTTTTTGTATTTTGGCGGTGCCAGCGCTTCGATCTGTGAGATAACAATCGGCAACTCCTTCCAGTCAACCGAGGCCATGTGTTTGACTTCCGGCACTGCAAACACCTTTGTGATTTTGGCGAGCGGGTTGGATGGCAGGTATCCAGCATTAACAGCCATGTCAAAAATCTCCCTGGTGCGCATTAGCAGACGTTTGACAGTTGACTGTTTACCCGCTGCCTCGATAGGTTCCATTAGCTTGATCAAAATTGGCGGTGTGATTGTGTCCAGCTGTCTGCTGCCGATTTTTGAGATGACATATTTTTCTAGTCTCAGCTTTTCATCGCGATAGCTGATGATTCTGCCTTTCTTTTTGGAACACCAAAACTTAAAGGCATCTCGAACGGTGTATGAACCGCTCGGTTCGAGTTCGAGTTCTTTCTTCTTCCGCCTGGCTGTTGCCCTTGCTTGCATTAGAGACAGCTCAGGCCAGTGCCCCAGAGTTATGTCAACAATTCGTCCGTTTTGAAACACTCTAAGCACCCACGATTTAACACCAGAAGTTTGGATTCTCAGCGCTAGTCCATCCGAATCTGTTACCTGATAGCGCCTACTTTTTGGCCTCATAGCCCGAATAATTTTGGAGTTCAGCATGACAGCACCTGTTGAGAAAAAAGTTGAAGAATCTGTGAAACCCGTTTACTCATACGATGAAGATGGATTTTTCGCAGATACACACATCGCCCAAATTAACCCCAAAAATCCTAAACAGTGGCTCATGCCCGCGCGCGTTACGACTGTAAAACCTGCGCTCACGCCGAAATTCTTCTACAAGATCAAGGATGAGACGAAAGTCGATTCTGGCTGGGACGCCGTTCCCTATCCTGCTAGCGCAGCAGATTTTGTCGGTGTCCAGATTCCTCATCAGTCTCGAACAATGCACAACAACATCCTGAGAACTCTGCTGACATCATTTGTCCAGGCTGACCCTGAGCATTATCGAGAAGTTGCAGTCAACGATAAGGATGGAAATAAAGTCGCCACGACAGTAGAAAAAATCCCTGAACCGACACCGGAGGAACTGAAGGAACGCAAAGCAGCAGAAGTCCGAGCTCAGCGCGACTACTTGCTGAACAAGACGGATTACCTTGTTTCAGGTGATTATCCGATTTCCGCTGAGGATCTGGCGAAGGTCAAGGCCTACCGCCAGGAACTGCGTGATCTGCCTGAGCAGGAGGTATTTCCTGAATCTGTGGAATGGCCCACAGAGCCGAAAGTCAAGATTGTTCGTGAATAATTTTTCTGCCAGGTGCAGTCATGTGGAATTCATTATTAGAGCGCCTGGGGAACTTTGAGCCTGGAATCATCAAAAACGCTTTACTAGCGATAGCCGGTTTTTTCACTGGATTGGTCTCAACAATCATGGGAGAACATCAATCATTTTTTTACTGGCTGTTTGGTTTTGTTGTTTTTGACTACCTCACGGGAATGCTGGCAGCAGCCAGAACCGGAACACTATCCAGCCGTGTCGGTTTGATCGGCGTTTTTAGAAAACTCGTGATTCTGCTCGTCGCTATCGGCTTCCATGGGATAGATCAAATTTTCCAGGAACCCTGGATCGGTACAGGCGCCTGTGGAGCTTTATCTCTCAATGAGCTGATCTCAATTCTTGAGAACCTAGAGCGTGGTGGTTTGGGCTCGATTATTCCTAGACACATCAGACAAATGCTTGATGTTGTCAAAACACAAGAAGAACAAAAATTTAAGCATAAGGTCGGACTAGAGGAAAAAACCAATGAATGATGAAAAATTGAACTTCTCGCAGTGGAATCCGACAACTGCTGCACCATTCTTGAAAGAGAAGGAAGGGCTGAGACTTCGAGCATATCGCGACATTGGA
>JAGBLM010000093.1 GCA_017635415.1 Succinivibrio sp.
AATTTCTGTATTGAGATGGTTGAAGGACAGCTCTGACATTTGGGAGCCATCCTTTATTTGTTAGGAAACGCCGTATGCGGATCCGCACGTACGGTGTTGTGAGAGGAGTGGAGCTATTTACTCCCTCCTACTCGATTTCTGCTATAATTGTTTTCCATGAATAAGCACGATCGCTCCGTTTTAAATAAAGTCAGTCTTAAAGATCCCTGGCAGTTAATTGCCTTTGGCTTTGGCTCTGGACTTGCCCCGATAGCCCCTGGAACTTTCGGGTCTCTTGCTGCTTTGCCTTTATGTATGG
The DNA here is from genome assembly GCA_017635415.1 of Succinivibrio sp. Taxonomy (GTDB): domain Bacteria; phylum Pseudomonadota; class Gammaproteobacteria; order Enterobacterales; family Succinivibrionaceae; genus Succinivibrio. Next base: position 299 of record JAGBLM010000093.1, read on the forward strand.
CGCTTGTTTACCTTCCCTGGTATGTCAATGTGCTGATTATCATGCTGACTTTTATCGTCGGTGTTAAGGCCTGTGATGTTGCAGATCGGGTACTTGGCATGCATGACAACAGTTCTGTAGTCATCGATGAATTTGCCGGCATGTTTATTTCGGTACTCTTTTTCCCATCTGTCTGGTATTACGCTTTTCTGGGATTTGTTTTATTCAGATTCTTCGATATCTTAAAGCCTTATCCTATCAACGTTCTGGACAAAAAGATTGCCGGTGGCTTAGGTGTTATGGTAGATGATGTGCTCGCAGGGGCTTATGCCTGCATGAGTGCGCAGATCCTGTTTTATTTTCTCTCGTAAAACAGGATGTTCCTGATTAGAATCTGGCGCTTTTTATTATCTGTGTACAGTCTTTATCTATTGTTTCAAAAAGATTGTCGGTAAGCGTCTTTTCTGAATCAAGCCCCTGAATCTTACAGCTTATTTTAAAGATTCTGTCCTTCTTTAGGCTGTAGTATTCGTGCAGTCTGAAGTACATTGCCGGCAGATAATCATCAGGCTGTTTTTTCAGATACGAAGTATAGTCAAGATGATCCTGTGTTTCAGAATTTATCCGGTATTCCCCATAGAGCATGTCTTTTTCATTTGAGTAGGGGGAGAGTACTATCTCTTTGAGCTGTCCTTTTTTGATCTCCTCTAATACCGTTTTGTCAGGACTTTGCAGACTGATTTCGAGAATGAATCTGTTAATTTCTGAAGAGTAGCTGTATGTTTCAAAACCGGGACCTGTGATGAAGGTCTGCTCGTATCCATCAGGGATCTGAATCTGTAGCGACTGCTCGTTAAAGGTTAAGGTTGTCTGCTTAAGCTTCAAAGGAAGCGTCTGAGCCTGTGCCATTGCTGATGCAGTCAGCAGAAGAACCGGTAAAAAAGATAATCTCAGCATATAGTTAATGGATTTCATATCTGTTCATATTCTACAGGTATGCTGATTATTTTTCACCCTTAGAAAACTCTCAGATGAAAAACACGCGATTGTGTCCTTTTCTGTCCTGAAGATTGGCTGATGATTAGATCTTAAAACAGTAAGTTTGCAAATCAGATACAACTTTGAGAGATAGGTATTTGACAATTCTTAAGGATTATTTATAACATTGATTTAATGCAAGGTTTCTTTGATTATTCAGAAGTGTGGTGTCTCATTGCCATGTGCTGAGTACAGTTTTTGATGGAGTTGAAAATGGCTAAGATCCTGAATTTCGGATCCCTTAATATCGACTATGTCTATAGCGTGGATCATATCATCAAGCCTGGTGAAACACAGGGATCAGATGACAGAAATATTTTTCCTGGCGGTAAAGGCTTGAATCAGTCGGTTGCTGCAAGCAAGGCTGGCGCTGAGGTTTATCATGCCGGAGCTGTCGGAACAGATGACGGTCAGCTTCTTGAGGACGTTCTGAAGAATGCCGGCGTGAAGCTTGATTATCTTAAAAGGCATAATGTGCCAAGCGGACATACCATTATTCAGGTGGATAAAAACGGTCAGAACTGCATTATCCTGTTCGGAGGTGCCAACCACAGTCTGAGACGCGATGAAATCGATGAGACCATTGCATGTTTTGACAAGGGAGATCTGCTGGTGCTGCAGAATGAGGTCAACGAGCTGGACTACATTATGCGCAATGGTGCTGAACATGGTATGAAGATTGCCTTTAATGTATCTCCTTTCAAAGAAGAACTCCTGAAGCTGCCTCTTGAAAAATGTACCTATCTTCTTGTCAACGAGATAGAAGCTGCCGGTATTGCCGGGATCAGCTCTGATTCAAGTGCTGATGAACTGCTGCAGAAACTCAATGAGAAACTGCCTGACAGCACGATCATCATGACTCTAGGAACTCGTGGTTCGGTTTATAAGGAACCTAACAAGGAGCCTATCAAGTGCGGCTGCTTTAAGGTCAAGGCCGTAGATTCAACCGGTTCTGGCGATACCTTTACCGGATTCCTGCTGACCGCCTTAACTGAAGGTCAGCCTGTTGAAAAGGCAATGCGCCTTGCAGCCTGCGCGGCCGCTATTTCCGTGACAAGGAACGGTGCTGCAAGCTCTATTCCGTCAAGAGAAGAAGTCGAGAATTCAGATCTCTTCAAGACAGAGCCGGTATTTAAGGGCTAGAATCACTTTCCGCTCTGAAATCATGATCACCTCTCCTGGCAAATGCCAAGAGAGGTGATCTTTTTTTGCTGGAACGAGCTGTTGTTCGACAGCGACCCTGACAATCCGCGGACTATATCTTCCTCCCTTGCTTACTCAACGCCGTTTTCTCTCTTCAGCTCGGAATGACAGAGGGCTTCACAGAATTGACACCGATTTATGTGGACCATGTTTTCTACTGTTAAAATTAAATCGGGTCATTTCCCTTAATAAAAAAACTATATGAGGAGCACAGGACCGCTCTCTCTCATTTTTTCCGTCTTAAAGACTTTTTCGCATCATTGAATCTGCTGATTTCTGTTTTTATGGAGACATGATTATGCTCATAAAATCATTTAGTCATCGTGCTGGAAAATTCGTTGTTTCTGCTGCTTGGGCGATTCTTCTTTCTTATTCATCTTCGTCTGCGGCATTTACCTCCAGCGGTTTTTCCTTTCAGACAGTGAGCGACCCGGTTGTGAATCTGCCGCTTTTAAAGGTGTTTCTGCCTGACGGCTGGCGGGTGGATGTGAAAACAGACTGGAACAGGTGCAATTCAGCATCCATTGCGATGGGAATTGTCAGTCTCATCAGTCCTGACGGAAATGCTCAGATTGTGTTTACTACTCCGGAATCCTATGCCTGGTCAACATCGATAATAACAGCGAAAATGGGGGAGATTGCCAATAGAAAGCCAGGCTGTGATGTTGCCAGAAGAATCTTCAATCTGCCTTACCACAATCCTTCTGAATACCTGAAATTTATCCTTGGTCAGTGGGGAATGTCGCTATCAAAACTCACCCCGGTTAAGTTAAACCTCGATACTAACGCATTTGAGAATACAATTAAGTCCAAACTTTACAAGCAGGGCACCCTTGGCGTCAATTTTATGGTTGCCTCCTCAAGAGGCACCTATTCCTCCGGCAGAGTTTCGGGTACGGCAGGATCAATTGCCGGAGCTCAGACTCTGGTCACGCTAAAGAACGGACAGCAGCAATACTCAGAGCATATTGTTGCGACCTTTGGCTATACAACTGAGCTGACAACTCCTCAGATAACACGTCAGCTCGGCTCGTCCAAACTTAATACCACTATCTGGGAGGGACAGCTGACTTCTTTTTATGCCAGCAGTGTGGATGTCTTCAATGAATACTATCAGCTTTATAAAACAGTGGTTGAGAACTCTGTCTATATGCCGCAATGGACCTATCTTAAGAATTATTTCGGTGAGCGTATGGCGCTTGCCGTGATGAAGGGCACAGTCATTGCCATTAACGAGGTATCAAGACAGCAGGCTATGGAGGCTGTTCAGAAGGCTGAAGAGCAGGAGAAGATTGCCGATTCAACCCAGATAACAGAGGCTTTCACCGACTGCATTTATGATCGTAATGACTATACCGATCGTGAGGGAAAGCATTTTAAGGTGGATACGGGCTATACCGTCTACAGAGATGATGACAACAAGTACTATGTCGCCAAAGAGGGCGTTTCCGTCCCTGACCGCTTCATAAAAATGGAGCCTAACAAAGCACGCGATTACTGATAAGAAGCCACAAGGTCAGTATTTTTGTCTGTGTAAACAGGTGTGCCTATGGAAAACCGTGGATTCAGATCTGTTCTAAAGTCAGCTGCTATAGGGATTGAGTATATCTGCATAATGAAGCTGCTAAGACCGGTGCTTGCGGCAGCTATGCTGCTGAGTCTGTGCTTAGGACAGGCCCAGTGCGCTGCTCAAGAGAAGGACTGGACCGTGATGGTCTACATGTGCGCAGACAATGATCTTGAGGAGATGGCTATCTATGATTTCCTCGAGATGGAACAGGGGATTACAGACAATATCAATGTCATCGTTATGATGGACAGAGCCAGAGGCTTTTCGGCTCTATACGGTGACGAGACCGGGACAAAGATCTATGAAGTCAGAAAATCAGCAAAGAAGTATGACTATTCAGAACTTATCACCGGGAAAACGGTCTTTCCTGAGAAGTATTCCTCAAGGGTGATCGCAGACCTTGGGGAGCTTGATCTGAGTGATCCGCAGAACATTGCTGAATTTGTAAAGTTTTCGGCAAAGAACTATCCTGCCAGAAGATATGCGCTGATCCCCTGGGATCATGGCGGCGGCTGGAAATCAATGATGATGGATCTTGACGGCGGCAGAGGAGCCGCCGTCAAGGGGGCAATGACGGCAGGCGAATTTGCCGCTGCACTTGACAGGGCCGTTACTGTCCTGCCGAGGCAAAAATTTGATGTAATTATTTTTGAGATGTGCCTGATGGGGCAGCTTGATGTTTTAAAATCAATCGCTCCTTATGCCGACTTTGCCTTTGCCGCACCTCCTGTCATGCCTGCAGTAGGTTTTGATTATTCAAGTATTCTCAGCTTCTTTACCAAAGACGTTGCAAATGCCGATCTGGTCAGGAAAATTGCCGACAATACCAGAGATTTTCTTAATCATAAGCACCTGCTTGAGTGTGCCTACAGTGTCTATGATCTTGGACAGATGGGGGAGTTTACCAGAGCATTTGCCAAGCTGAATGCAAAACTTGAAAGCCTTGCGCAGACAGAGTATACGGAAATTACTAGAACTCTCTGCTTTGCAACGCATCTTAACAGTCTTGAGACCGATGTCAATTACGGAGTGCCGTCATACTGGACAGTCTCGGTGTACGACTGGCTCAATCAGCTTCGTGAATCCTCACTTGATCTTGGTGAGGATCTGCTGGCCGAGGTTGAGCAGGCACTTGACAGACTCATTTTCTATACCACCAGCACCAGCAACACTTCTGCCTTTGAGGGAGTCTCCGTATATCTGCCGATGCGGCGGGTATTTATGGATGAGCGCTATCCTAAGACTGATTTTGCAATAAAGTCAGGCCTGTCTTCTCTGCTTGCGCAGTTGTATAAATGTCAGGAGCAGAAAGGTAACAGTCAGCCGCGGATTTCTGATATTGAGATAGGCAAAGTGAGCATAGGTGCAGATCAGGATGTTAATGATCCTGAGCAGTTCAGTCTGACGGTGCAAAAGGAGATCAGACCTTTTGGCAGGAGCGTGATCCGCTTTAAGGTTACAGGAGAGGATATTCTGTGGACCTATCTTAATCAGCTGGAGCGGAAAAACGGGAAGTATCTTGTTCACTACAGCCAGCTTGTCAGAGAGCATCAATCCAGATTCGACAATGTGGAAAGTGCCGGAGCCTTCAGACGCAATTCTCCTTATTATAAAAACGGCACAACTACGCTGTTAAGAGAGCTTACGGCTCAGAAATATCTGATTACCAACGGTCTAGTCAATGCGGAGATTTCCATTCAGAACACTTCAACCTCTGATACCTACAATGAAAATATTTCTATAGGCTATGCCCGCTATACCGATCCGTCATTAAACGGACAGGAACTGCATGTCAAACTCAAGTTCAGCAACCGTACCCGTCTTCTGATCGGTGCCGAAGTGGTTAATCAGGCCAATAATCAGCTTTCAGGAAGCGCGCTGACGCTGAAGAGTGACGGGGTATTAAGACCAGAGCTTACCTATATGGATACAAAGGGACAGATCACGCTGGAGTACGGTTCGCCCATGAATGTCGGCAGTATTCTCGCTTTGACTCTGGGACTTGTTGACGACAACGCCACTGTCAGATATGTGCTTTCTGTCCAGAGTGTCGGAGGAAAAACCGCCTTAGCTGCCTCAGAGGAGGTGACAGTAAGACATGAAAAGGCGCTGCTTGACCTGATGGATAATACCAGAGCCCGTTTTACGACTGAGCTCTCTGGGCGTTATGCGCTTTTGCAGTATGCCACCACCTCAGATGGAGTCAGTCTGCTGCCGAACTTTCGGATCCTCTCTTTGAATCTCAAGGAGGGCAGTCTTGCCACCTGGACACTTGAGGATGCAAACGGAACTCCTGTCAGCGACGGACTATTCAATTACATTGTCTCAGGGGTTCCGCAGCTGATGCTCCATGAGAGACACAGTAACAATCTTATAACCATGCTCGGTCCGACCATCCAGAGCTATTACTGTTTCTTAGAATCCTCAGGCAGCGGCAGGCAGTGGTATCTGGTGGGGCTCGGCGACGGCACCCGCTCGCTGCTTGTGCCGCTTGACTCTCTTTTAAGGCGAAATATTCAGGGAGTGTGGACTTCGGACACGGAGTACTGGAATATTACCTCTGATGCCATACTGCTGTACCGCTTCAAGGAAAAACTCAAGGCCACCGGATCCTACAGCACTTTCAACAATCTTCTCAGAACAGACGGTCTTCCTTTTGAGGAATATGCCTTCTATGCTGATAAAACAGGAACTCATCTGACGCTGATGACCCGCGACGGTCACGTCTCTTTCCTCACCAGAAAGGAGAATCCTGAGGTACAGACCGAGACTGAAGCAAAACCTGACAGTCCTGTTTCCTCAAGCCAAAGACCGAATCTTGAGGGCAGGTACCAAAGCGATGCAGAAACAGGTCACGCCAGCATGGTCATCACAAGAAAAGGTCAGGACTTTGAGATGGTGATCAATTCAAAAGGTCAGGGCACCATAATCTGTTATTTCACGGTTCAGGAAAACTATCTTGATGCCCGTTTTGGCAATGGCGAACGTCAGAAGATAGGCTATCACATACACGATGGTGATTATCTGACCCTCTTTTTTGACCATATGCCGCCGATTACTTTTAAAGCTATGCCGTAAGTTTATCTAGAAGAGGAGTTAACCATGGATAAGAAGAGTCTTAGTGTTCTGACTTTTATCTTTTTTGGAGTCCTATCGGTTCCGTCCGCTCTTGCCGTACCCGGTTCTTCAGGTCATTTTGAGAACTACTTCAATGGCGGCGGCTCAAATGACGGTTCCGCTGGTTACACAGCAGTCGCAGACAATTACCACAGCCTGCTGCAGGGAGGCTGGATGGGCAGCAACGGCAAGGACGTCATGAAGCTTGTCTTTATGGGCGACATGGTGGGCCTTGAGCTCAATAATCAGCAGGCATTCGGCAACTTTTTTGTCAACGGTAACCAGCTTCAGATGAAGTTCACCAACGGCAAAAGCTTAAGCTACAGCTTTACTCTTAACAATAATGTGCTGATTCTGGACAATTCGGTAAGACTTGAGCGTCAGAATATGCAGAATGTTCCCTCAGGAGGCAATACGGCGCCGACCACTCAGCCTTCAGTGCCGCAGAGCTCGGGCGGTGCTCCGACAGGGGGAACCTGGGGTGGTCCTGCAACGTCATCAGGGGGCCAGCAGAACGGATGGGTCGGCGGTGACAGCAGCGGACAGCCTTCTGAAAGCTATGTTCCAACACAGCCTGCTCCTCCGACAGGACCTCAGGTTGCGAAGGACGGGGGCATTCTGAATGGAACCTGGAGCTGCCAGACCCCGCAGGGAGTGATAGCCTTTACCTTCCAGGGACAGAGCTACGCCTGCTTCGTGAATAATCAGCAGACTGAAACCGGCGTTTTTCAGTATGATCCGTCAAGCGGCAATTTCAATTATCAGATAACCTCAGGAGCATCGACAGGGGTAAGCGGACAGAACCGTATTTTTGTGCAGGGCAATATCATGACCCTTATTATGCCGAACGGCATGCAGATGGTATTCCAGAAACAGCTCTAGATTATGAGGTGATTTGCTATGAAGATATTACGTAAGCTGGTGATACTGCTGCTCTCTACCTTTTGTGCGGTAGCGCTGTCGGCTCCAGACGCTATTAATCCTGATGATCATCCTCTGCAGGGTTACAGTGAAACCGAAGGCAGTTTCTATAACAAGAGAACCTACACGCAGCATGCCGATCTTCACACGGTACTGCTGACCCACAGCGACTATTACCAGACTCGTCATAAGATTGGCGACTATGATGAGATCTTTATGAACAAGGAGATTCATGCCTACGACTACGCCGAGCAGAGCGGGGCAATGCCAAAGCTCTCGTGGAAACTCTATGACTTTATTCATGAATGTCCGACTTCGGCAAGGCTTGATTTTGCCGATGACATTCCGCAGATCACCGATATTGACGGTGACGGGCAAAAAGAGATCTGGCTAGGCTACTACAAAGGCTGTCATGGCGATGTCAGTCCTGATGAACTTAAGGTCTTTATGTATCTCAACGGAAAAAAGCACTCCATTAGAGGCCGTACCCACATTTTTGTCGATGGTCATTATTCAGGAGGCGACTATAAGGAGGATTCAGCCATGCAGAATGCCAAAAAGGTTTTTCGGGATTATGGGATAAAGCTTTTTTTGAAGCTGGCAAATGAAAAATGACTTTGCCCCTTATCCGAAAACTTAAAAAGAGGAGATAAGTTATGCTTAAAGCCTGCAGATATTTAACTGCTTCCGTACTGTTTTTGCTGCTGTCATTCAATGCTTCAGCCAGCAGAACCTCGCAGTGCCAGCGTTATGATGAAAAATGCCAGAACATAGAGAAAGTACAGTCGGTGATGCAGGAGTTCTCGGTTGAATATGAGGTGGCCGAGGCTGCGCTGATACTTGCCACTCACGACCTTGCCATCCATAACTGTCATCTTGAGATTTCCTTCGACTATAAGAATGCGCGGGAAAAGATTCTCAGAAATGAGAAGATCGCAAAACTAAGAGATGTGCTGTACCGCGATATGGATAGGATCACCGTTTATTCGATGGAGAACTGGTGTGCTGATTACAGCAGAATCAATACGATATTTCTGCCGTTTCTGTACTGACAGGAGGACATAATATGCCTGCTGCTAATTTGATTAGGCTGTTCAATTCCGTCTGGATGCTGCTCTTTCTTTCTCCCCTCTGCGCCTTAGCCGCTGAGGATTTTAACGATGTCAAAGGCGTTTCATTCATAAAAGGAGAGATTTTAACCTGCAGAGCCTCTGATTTCGTTCCGGCTGAATTCAATGGCAATCAGTATTATTCAAGGTGCCAGCTGTCTTTAAAGTCTCTTAAGCATCAATATAAAAGTTTCTCTGTTCTTACCCACTATCCTGCGGTGGTCTGGGGCTGTTTTACCAGAACGGAGCTTGGCGGCGTACCGATTTTGAATAACGAGAATGGCCGCTATTCGCAGTACAACCGTACCGTCAGATATGACGGGAACTGTGCAGTGGTCATCAGAGTCAGCTATCAGCATGGCGGTAAATGCTATCCCTACATAGAAGGTGAGACCATAAATGTTTTTCAGTCAAATCATCTGACAAAGGTTAATGAAAACGCGGACGGCTCAAAGACGCTCGAGTTTGTGCCGTGCAGACTTAATGATGTGCAGATTCTCTTTGAGCAGTGATGAATTTTCTCAAACGAGGGAAACCATCAGCAAAAAACCTCGTCAAACTGTTGTGACGAGGTTTTTGGGCTTTGACCACGCTGAAACGCTGATTAGCGCAGTCTTAAGGCAAGATCATATGTGCTCTGCATGAACTTGTGCTTCATCTTGGTAATACATTCGATGATATCAAAATGAACCAGTTCACCACGCTGAACACCAACGCAACGGCCTGATTCTCCGGCACGCAGCAGTTCAATGGCATAAGCTCCCATTCTGGAAGCCTGTACACGGTCATAAGCAGATGGCGATCCGCCACGCTGGATGTGTCCGATAACGGTGGCACGAGTTTCAAGACCAGTGTATTCCTCAAGTTCCTTGGCCATCTGATGAACGTCAGTCTGGTTTTCACAGACGATGAGAATGGCATGACGCTTGCCAGCCTCAATCCCTTTCTTGATTTCATCATAGACATTCTGCTTGTTCCAGGCGACTTCAGGAACAAGTACTGCCTCAACACCGCAGGCTACAGCAGCTGAAACGGCAAGGTCACCGCAGTGATGTCCCATTACCTCAACAACAGAGATACGCTTATGTGAAGAGCAGGTATCGCGGAGTTTATCGATACATTCGATAGCAGTATTAAGTGCGGTATCAAAACCAATGGTAGAATCAGTTCCGGCAATATCATTATCGATGGTACCCGGAAGTCCAATGCATGGGAAGCCAAGTTCAGAAAGAAGTTTGGCTCCCATATACGAACCGTCACCGCCGATAACAACCAGCGCGTCGATCTTGTTTTTCTTCAGGACCTCAACGCATTCCTCCCGTACCGAAGCTTCTTTAAACTGTGGGAAGCGGGCAGTTCCGAGGAAGGTTCCGCCGCGGTTTAAAAGATCGGAAACAGAGTGTGACTTCAGAGGAATGATGTTGTTCTCGTGAAGACCATAATAACCGTCTCTGATACCGAACATTTCATAACCGTAGTCCAGACCGGTACGGACGATGGCGCGCAGCGCCGCGTTCATACCTGGAGCGTCGCCACCTGAGGTCAGAACTCCAATTCTTTTAATATCAGCCATAACTAAAACCTATAAAATCAGTGGACTGTTACGCATTTGCTTCTGCTGCTGCAATAATAGCGGTAAAGTCTGGAGCCTTGAGTGATGCACCACCGATAAGACCGCCGTCAATATCAGCCTGGGAGAAAAGTTCAGGAGCAGTCTTGGCATTGCAGGAACCGCCGTAGAGGATACGGGTACCGTCGGCAACTTCAGAGGAGAAAGTCTTCAGGAAATCGCGGATCTGTCTGTGAACATTCTGAGCAACCTCAGGTGTGGCGGTTTTGCCGGTTCCGATGGCCCAGATTGGTTCATAGGCAATAACCGCATTCTTAAAGGAATCAATGCCGCACAGATCAATAACAGCCTTGATTTCAGCATTGACAACTTCCATGGTCTTACCGGCATCATATTCTGCTTCTGACTCACCTACGCACAGCACAGGAACAAGTCCGCTGTCCAAAGCTGCCTTGAATTTCTGGGCAACATACTCGTTGGACTCATTGTGGTAGCCGCGACGCTCTGAGTGACCGACGATGGCATAAGTGCAGCCAAACTCTTTAATCATTTCCGGGGAGTTTTCTCCAGTGAAAGCACCTTTGGTGTGGATATCACAGTCCTCAGAGCCGTACTGCAGACTTGAGCCTTTAGCCAAGGACTCTACGGTACCAATGAAAATTGCCGGAGCGCAGATTGCTACATCTACCTTTCCTGCAGTCCTGTTTGCCGGTTCAACAAAGGCTTTGATAAGGTCGCTTACAGACTGTTTGGTACCATTAAGTTTCCAGTTACCCATGACCAGAGGTTTTCTCATATTTGACATCCTCATAAAAACAAAAAACACGTTGTATTAAATACGTACATCTTTCACATTCTACAATAAAAAAAGACAGGTGTTAAATGTCTGAAAACGCTTTCTACGGCGGCGTGAGTATATGTGAAAGATGTTGAAATAATGTGAAAAAGCAGCATGTTGCCGTGAAGAAAAATGCTGCTATCTGATGAAGCATTCACAGAACTGTTCCATCAGATCGTGACGTTCCTGCTCGACAGCCTTCTCCTGCTCTTTACGGCGCTGCTGGTAACTCTTGCGCTTCATCAGCAGTCTCTTAAGAGTTGTAAGACGAGATTGAGTAAGCAGGCACAAGGGGAGAAAGTTGGGAAGAATACAGTTCTGCTGTAGGTGTTGGGTGTTCATCTGACAAGGATTTGGTACAGTCAGATTCAGTGGACCGACTGCTTTTTTTAGCAACATACAGAGCACGGTCAGTTCACTAAGAGTTTTACTTTCGAGTTTAAGGTTTTCTTTAAGAGAATTATTGAGTAAATGCTGCAGCAGGAGATTTTCCGCACTGTGAAGAAGTTTAAGACCGGAGCACTCCGTTCCTGTAGTCTGCGGTGATTCCCCGGTCATCATACGGCACATCGCTCCACCTGAGACTGTATTGAAAACAAAGGTTTTCAGACTGCTTTTTTCACAGTTGGAAACGACCGTTTTTGAGACTGTACCTGCAGAGTCATGAAACGAAATACTTCTTTTAGTTTCAGCCGGAACGGTCTTCTGGTTGTTGCCGGTTCTCAGATAGGCTGCAAAGAGTGAAGCCTCACTGCGTCCTCTCTGACACAGTGAGCTCTCAAACTCAAACAGGGCACTCTGTTTCAGGTACTGACCAACAACCTGCATAATCTCTTTTCTCCTCTCGTTTTTATGAAGTGCTTAGCATTTATGGTGCCAATACATAACCTGCTGAATAATAAGTAAAAAAATTACAAACAAGCGGCGAGGGGCGGAAGTGTTTGCCGGCTGCGGCAAAGTTACAGGAATTCCGTGCACAAAAAAAGTCATTTCAGCAGCATATTTTCTGCTTTGATTTTCAAGATAAAAAACATGACAGACAGCCTAAGGCAGTACTCTTTGAAGAAACATGCCGTCACAGAAAAATTTATTGACAAGAAGGCTTTGTGGTTAAGAAAATAGGGAAATTGACAAACATCATCTTTATGAATAAACGAATGGAACATTTATGCGCGTTTTAAAATTCGGCGGTACCTCTGTTGCTAACGCAGAGAAATTCCTGTCTGTTGCCAGCATTGCTCTGGACAGTTCCTCCCGTGAGCAGATAGCTCTGGTTCTTTCTGCCCCTGCAAAAATAACCAACTTGCTTGTTGCTCTGGTTGAAGTTGGTGCGGCGGGAGGAAACGGTGAAAAGGAATTTTCCCAGATCCGTGCCATTGTTGAACCGATTATTTCTGCTTTGGGACAGAAATATCCTGAATACGATACCAAAAAGGTTTCTGATGAGTTTAACGCCACACTCGCCCTGATCAGGCGCCGGGTGGAAGGCATGGCTCTTCTGGGACAGTGTCCTGAGAGAGTTCAGGCTTTTGTGGAAAGTCGCGGTGAGACATTCTCCATCGCCATCATGTCAGAACTTCTGAGAGTACTAGGCAGGAGAGTTGTTGAACTTGACCCGGTCAAGACTCTGATTACCGAGGGCGGGATCATGGAATCCTCGGTAAACATAGAACTGTCTAAGGAAAAATTCCAGCAGCGTGGTGATATTGACCGGCATTCCGTAATTCTGATGGCCGGTTTTTCTGGCGGCGATCAGAATGGGGAACTGGTCCTGCTCGGACGTAACGGTTCTGATTATTCGGCAGCTTGTCTTAGTGCCATCATCAGTGCTGACTGCTGTGAAATCTGGACTGATGTGGAGGGCGTGTACAGTTGCGATCCACGTGCAGTCCCGGATGCGGTACTGCTGCGCAAAATCTCTTATCAGGAGGCGATGGAGCTCTCTTATTTCGGTGCCAAGGTTCTTCACCCGAGAACTATTTCTCCTATCGCACAGTTTCAGATCCCCTGCCTTATCAAAAATACCCAGAATCCGAAGGGTGAGGGCACTCTGATAAGTTCCCAGTCTGATCTGTCCGTGCCTATCAAGGGCATATCCGATCTTAAGGATATTGCTCTCATAAACATCTGTGGTCCGGGCATGAAGGGTATGGTTGGTATGGCCGGACGTCTGTTTACCGCTGTATCAAGAGCAGAGGTCTCCATTGTTCTTATTACGCAGTCCTCGTCAGAATACTCGATTTCCTTCTGCATCAGACAGTCTGATCTTGCCCGTGCCAGAAAGGCCATCAGCAGCGAGTTCAATCTCGAACTTAAAGATGGTCTGCTTGATCCTATTGAGGTTCAGGAGCACTGTGCCATTATTTCCGTGGTCGGTGACGGAATGAAGACCATGACCGGTACCTCCGGTCGTTTCTTCAGGTCACTTGCCGAGGCAAACGTCAATGTGATGGCTATTGCTCAGGGCTCTTCAGAGCGTTCCATTTCCGCAGTTATTTCTCAGGATAAGGTTTCAGAGGCTATTGCCGTATGTCATATGGCCTTCTTCAATTCCCGTCAGGTACTCGACCTCGTGATAGTAGGAGTCGGTGGAGTCGGCGGGGAACTTATCAAGCAGATCAAGCGTCAGGCTGATCCGCTGCGCAAACTGCAGGCCATTGATATCAGAGTCGTTGGCATAGCCAATTCCAGGCACTTCATCACCGATTCTGGCGGGATAGATCTTGATAATTACGAGCAGCTTCTTGCTCAGAGCAGGACTGAACCGTTCAATCTCAACACGGTTAAAAAGCTGGTTTCAGACAGTCATCTGGTCAATCCTGTTTTTGTGGACTGCACCTCTGACGAGAAAATTGCCGCCTCATACTGTGAACTGATGCGAATCGGTCTGCACGTCGTAACGCCGTCGAAGAAAGCCAATACCGGCTCTCTGGAGTACTACCGTCAGTTGCGCAGTACCGCTCACCGCTATCACCGAAAATTCCTCTATGAGGCTAATGTCGGGGCCGGACTGCCTATTATCAACACTCTGCAGAATGAACTTGCCGCAGGCGATAAACTGATTGAGTTCTCCGGCATCATGTCGGGTACTCTCTCTTATATCTTCGGTCTGGTCGAAGATGGCTATACTCTTTCTCAGGCGACTATCGATGCCTATGAAAAAGGCTTTTCAGAACCTAATCCGAGAGATGATCTCATGGGTATGGATGTGGCGCGCAAACTGCTGATCCTGGCACGTGAGGCCGGTTATCCTCTGGAACTGTCCGATATAAGGGTGGAAAGTGCGGTAAATCCTGCCTTTATGAAGGGCGATACAGCGCGTGAGGTCCTTGATAATCTTAAGGATGCTGATGCCCAGTTCAGTGCCATGGTCCAGAAGGCCCGTGAGGAAGGAAAGGTACTGCGCTATGTGGGCAGCATCAAGGAAGGAATCTGTTCATGCCGTATAGAGGCAGTTGATGAAACCAGTCCTCTGTTCAAGGTTCGTGGCGGAGAAAACGCTCTGGCTCTTACCACCTACTATTACCAGCCGATTCCGCTGGTGATCCGCGGTTACGGTGCCGGAACAGCGGTTACGGCTGCAGGTGTTCTCTCTGATGTTCTGCGTCTGCAGAACTGGACTCGTGAGGGTTAATGATATGACTATAGTTTATCGTGCCTATGCTCCTGCCTCGGCTGCCAACCTCTCTGTAGGATTTGATCTGCTCGGTGCCGCACTCAAGCCGATTGACGGGCAGATACTGGGTGATGAAATCTATATCAGCCAGGCAGAGAAGGGACAGGGATTCTCTTTGGATGTGACCGGTCGCTATGCCGGTAAACTGAGCAGTGATCCGAAGAAAAATATTGTCTATGACGCCTTTGTGCTGTTTTCAAAAATGATGCAGCAGAAGGGTCTGGTTGCACCTGATGTGCATATGGGACTGTCCAAAAACCTGCCGGTATGCTCAGGACTTGGTTCTTCTGCCGCCTCCTCTGTTGCTGCGGTAATCGCCCTTGATGCAGTGGCAGGCAATCCTCTTTCCGAACAGGAAAAGATTGATCTGATGGGGCAGCTTGAGAGCAGTATTTCCGGTGGTATTCACTATGACAACATTGCGCCTTGCTATTTTGGCGGACTGCAGCTGATCATCAACGAGAACGGGGTGATTTCTCAGACTCTTCCTGATTTTGACAACTGGTACTGGGTCTCCTGCTTCCCAGGCCTCAAGGTTTCCACCAGCGAGGCCCGTGCCATTTTACCTCCGCATTACTCACGTTCAGACACCATAACCTACGGGCGTCATCTGGCAGCCTTTGTCGATGCCTGTCACCGCGGTGATCACAAACTTGCTGCCAGGTGCCTTAGCGATGTAATTGCCGAGCCTTACCGTAAACAGCTGATCCCGGGCTTTGATGCCATGCGTGACTTTGCCCTGCAGCACGGTGCCATGTCTGCGGGAATATCAGGATCTGGTTCATCCGTATTTGCCGTCTTTGAAGATCTTGCTATGGCCGAGCAGATGAAGGTTTACCTTGAGCGCGAGTTTATTGCCAATGAAGATGGCTTCTGTCATATCTGCAAACTGGACAGACGTGGCGCTTATGTTGAAAAAGTCGAGGATTAAGATGAAGTTAGTTAATTTAAAGGATCACTCTGAGCAGCTTTCTTTTACCGAGGCCGTGGTTAAGGGCATCGGCAGGGAACAGGGTTTGTTTTTCCCTGAAAAAATCGAGCCTCTTGCCGATATCGACTCTCTTCTTGACCTTCCTCTAGTTGAACGTTCACAGAAGATTCTGCGCCATCTTATCGGTGATGAACTTGACTGCCTTGAAGATATCATTGCCGATGCCTTTACCTTTAAGGCTCCGGTCGTAAAAGCTGATGAGAATATCTATGCTCTTGAGCTGTTCCATGGTCCGACCCTGGCCTTCAAGGACTTTGGGGCAAGATTCATGGCCCGAGTTTTAGGCGCTGTCCGTGGTGACAGGAAACTTACCATTCTGACCGCAACCTCAGGTGATACTGGTGCAGCCGTAGCAGATGCCTTTTATGGACAGAAGGGCATTGAGGTGGTTGTTCTCTATCCTAAGGGTAAGATTTCCTCCCTGCAGGAAAAACTGATTGCCACTTTGGGGGGCAATATCCATGCCGTTTCGGTAGAGGGGATTTTTGATGAATGTCAGGATCTGGTGAAAACAGCCTTTGATGATCTGGAATTTAAGAATGCTGTCGGTTTAAATTCAGCAAACTCCATCAATATCAGCAGACTGCTTGCTCAGGTTTCCTACTATTTTGAGGCTGTAGCGCAACTTGCTCCTGAAAAACGCGGTAAGGTCGTCTTCTCTGTGCCTTGCGGCAATTTCGGCAATATCACGGCAGGCTTAATTGCCAAAGCTTTAGGTCTTAAGGCCAGATTTGTCATTTCCTGCAATGCCAATGATACAGTGCCTCGTTATCTGAAAACCGGGGTCTGGGAACCGCACAAGACTATAGCTACCTTGTCAAATGCCATGGATATCTCACGTCCTAACAACTGGCCTCGTGTTGAGGCTCTTTGTAGGATGCAGGGCTGGTCTTTATCCTCTTTTGATTTCGGGGCCATGTCTGATGCCATGACCGAAGAGACCATGCGCTCTTTGTACAAACGTACCGGTTATGTGGCAGAACCGCATGCCGCCATCGCCTACCAGATACTCAAAGACAATCTTAAGGAAGGAGAAACCGGTATTTTCCTGGGCACGGCGCATCCTGCCAAATTCAAGTCTGATGTGGACAGGATCCTTGGTACGGATATCTCTCTTCCTGATGCTCTTGAGAAGAGAGTACAGCTTACCTCTCAGTCTGTGACCTTAAAGCCTGATTATGAGGGACTGCGCTCTTTTGTTTTAAAGACTGTAGGTTAGGTGCAGATTGTCCTGTGAAAAAATCCTCCACTATGGAGGATTTTTTTTACGACAACCAAATGGAACTGATCGTTATCACATAATCTAATCAGTCTCTAATCCTTCAGTTTACCTGTAAGGATTTTCTTTAAAAACCAGTGAATTTATCTAAATTCTGTGAACTTCGGATCACGGCTTACACAAATAGTGTGAGCTAAGGATCACGGATCACTTTATTTCTTGATTCTTACTTAAAAAACTGATCAAATACTGAAAGTTTAAGATTATTTTGGGTAATGTTATGGGAACAGATACAGATTTCAGCAGATTGCAGCAGTTAGCTGCTGAGCGTCTGCGTTTCCATG
>JAGBLM010000094.1 GCA_017635415.1 Succinivibrio sp.
CTACATCCGTGACTTCATATCCAATCTGGAAATGTTTAAGATGCTAAAAGTCAAAAACACATTTTGAAAGAACATAACTGACGTGAAGCCAGTCACCAAGTGCATTTACGGTCTAAGATCGAAATGCAAAAGTTGAGTTACTTAATATGGTCGTAAATGCGGTATTCCACTTAAGGATAACGCTACAGCAACATGTAAGCACAGCTGATGGCGAAAAGTCATTTTTTTTCTCCTGACTATCAGTAAACCCCCGTTATCTGCAAAGCAGATAACATTTCCTAAAAGAGGATTACCAATTTTAGGTAATTATTTATTTATTAAATGGTAAGATGTTGACATGGAGAACGGAGAGGTCTTTCCGTTCTGCTTTTAACGATAAAACATTCAAAAGGATGGGTTACATGGGTGTCATCTCCAATTTAAGCATGAAAATGAAGCTCACTCTGAGCTTTGCCATAATCCTGATTATGACCATGCTTGTCGCAGGTATATCTGTTATCTCAAACAACGTCTCAATTACTACAGCAACACAGATCAATAGTATTCTAGGCAAATCATACGGCCGTGTTTCAAACACTCAGGCAGCCCTTCAGGATGCAAACAACTATGCTATCGAATATCTGTCTCAGGAAAATCCTAAGGAATCAAGGGCAGAATTTCTGGCAAAACTTGATAAGTCCATCAAAGAAATCAGTGATGTTGCCGCCATTATGAACGAGAATGTCATTGGTACCATGGCATCTCCTCCTGACTACAAACAGGGTGTTCTGGATGTTAAAAAGTCAGTTGCCGAGTTCTCAAGAGTCTACTTTGAGCAAACCAGACCGAAGCTTTCTGCCGAGAATATAACAGAGGCACTGGAGGCTTACCTGCGTATAGCAAACCCTGTATGCAACAACTCACTTGGGCTCTACAAAAAACTCGTCAACACCCAGATTGATGTGTCAAAGCAGCTTGCGACCAACGCTAGTGATACCACCCTTATGATCATAGGTCTTATTCTTACCCTGATTGCTCTGATTGTCGGTATTACTCTGGCAATTCTCATGTCCAAGTACATCATCAACAATCTGAACAATACTGTTTCTCTCATGAACTCTGTTGCCGGCGGTGACCTGACTATCGACGCAAAAGTTGAGTCCAAAGATGAGTTTGGCAAGGCCAAAGAAGCTCTTATCCACATGAGAGACTCCCTCATCAATATCATCTCCTCAGTGATAGATACCACTACCAAGGCACAGACCAGCCTTGAAAATGTTCAGAATATGACCACCGTCATTGTTGAGCAGACCAGTAAGTCAGAGAGTCAGTCAGTTACTGTAGCAGCAGCATCTGACGAGATGGTTTCAACCACCTCCGATATTGCTCATAACTGCGAAAACGCAGCAGCAACCTCAGGTGAAGCCAACAAAACCACTGAAGAAGGTGTGCTACAGGTTCAGGATACGATTAACGGTATTCAGGATCAGGTGCTCAAATCAAAAACTGACGCCGAGCACATCAAGGCTCTTGTGGACCAGTCACAGAAGATTGGCACCATCGTTCAGACCATTGAGGACATTGCCTCTCAGACCAACCTGCTGGCACTTAATGCAGCTATTGAAGCTGCCCGAGCAGGTGAAGCCGGTAAGGGATTTGCCGTGGTAGCAGATGAGGTTCGTTCACTGGCCTCACGTACCGGTTCCTCTACTCAGGAAATCATTAAGATGGTAGGTCAGATTCAGAACGACGCCAATACCGCTAATGACTCTATGACCGTATCTTTGGAGAATATGAATCAGTTGGCCTCGAAAGCCAGCAACGTTCAGGGACTGCTACATAATATTATTGATCAGGTGGCTCAGGTTAATAGTCAGATCACGCAGATCGCCACTGCAGCTGAAGAGCAGACTACTGCAACCTCTGAGATTTCAACCAACATGCAGGGTGTAACCAACCTTACACAGGAAGTATCCTCTCAGGCCAACGAGGCTTATACCGAACTTGGTAAACTGAATACAGACATGGAGGAGCTCAAACAGGAACTTAATGTCTTCAAGCTTCCAGCCTGATTGGTTTAAGATGAAAAATCCCGCAGTAGCGGGATTTTTTTGTCATTAAAGTTGCAATATCCTTAGAAGCGAGGGTAATGCGAACGGAAAGCAGAAACTTCAATATCGAGAATTGACATGCTATTCAAGCTTCAGCAAGAGGATTCCTACTGTAGAGGCTAATTGCTTAGCTTTTATGGTTTTATGCACAGTACCAAAGTTGAAGAGAAGTTCAGAAAGCTTGATGTACTGTGCAACAGCATGATGCTTTCTGATACCTGCAGAGGAGCAGAAAATCTGGTGCTGGTTTACTCACTTTATAAAACAGCCCAACTCAACAACGTAGAATTTGAGACCTATATGAAAAAGGTTATGACCGTCATAACGGAACAGATAGGCAAGATAAAATTTGAGAAGGATGCCAGAGGCACTATTATCAATTACAAATCTCTCACAACATACCGAGTGAGATTTTGGATAGTTTGATGCCATGGAACATGGCAACGAAGGAACAGGTCGGATAATTTAATTCTGACCTTTTACCAAAATAAGGTCACTATAGATTTATCAGTATCGACGTAAACCTTTTCAAAAGGAGCAGATCAAAAATATTAAGATCTGCAAAGGTTTGGGTAAACTGTCTTCTCAACAGAACCTCTTCATTTGAGATAGGCAATAAACAGCGCTTCAAACGGATAGAGATAATCACCAAGTCTGATGTCCCCATCTTCCGACCAGTTCAGATTGAACAGTCTGTTAATTTCCGCCACCGCCCTTCTGCGATAGGATTCACTCTCCGCAAAGAGTTCTCTGTTATAAAGGCTTCGTGCTGTCTCTATGACCTTGAAATCTTCTCTGACATCGTCGATAAGCTGATTTTTTACCGCAGATTTCTCATAAGCTGCCACGGCCTGTTCATAAGACAGTTTTGGAATAAACCCCCGGGCTTTGAATGCAGAAAACACCTCATCAGCCTGTCCTTTGAAATTCACCCAGAAACCAGGACCTCCGGTTAATTCAGAGGCACGCTGTAAAATATCATATTCAGCATCACTTAACATTTGACTTTCTCCTCTAGTTTCAGCAAGAGGATTCCTACTGTTGAGGCTAATTGCTTAGCTTGGCTCAATGGGTGTGGATCTGCTGACCTCTTATGAGGTTCACTAAGGGCAGTCTTTTTAGAGACGACAACTACTCTAGTTCAAGGCAGGACTCGCCCTGAGCCTGGCAAGGTCTGCCCTTTTTATATTTATCTTATCAGGCAGTATACAACAAAAGATCTCAGATAAATCAGGCGTCTTATATCCCCCTAAAATTACGGAGTTTTACGGCGCCTTTTGTTAAAAAGGCCGGAAAAAAAATTCCGGTCCTCTTCAACAACTCTGTATCAGGCACGCACTTCCTTACTGTCAGCATCAAACTCATGGTCAATATTGGCGACCTTAGGTTTATTAAGATTCCAATATGGAGAATAAGAACGCAGTTTTTCAATAATGCCAGGCAACACCTTAAGAGTTGTTTCCACATCCTCTTCAGTGTTGAAGCGCGATAAGGAAAAACGAATGGTTCCGTGTGCTGCGGAGAACGGTACACCCATCGCCCGCATAACGTGAGACGGCTCCAAAGATTCTGATGAACAAGCAGAGCCTGAGGAGGCGGCAATACCGTATTCATTAAGCATCAGCAGAATAGCTTCACCCTCAACATATTTAAAGGCAATATTGAGTGTATTGTCAGTACGATTATTAACGTCTCCAGTAACAAAACATTCCGGAATGCTCTTTAACAGTCCTTCCTGCAACTTATCACGCAGTGCCCTGATTTTAGTGCCGATAAGACCGAGATTCTTCTTGGCAAGTTCACAGGCAACTCCCAACCCCACAATGTACGGCACATTTTCTGTTCCAGCCCGGCGTCCACGCTCCTGATGCCCTCCTTTCATAAACGGGGTAAAACGCGTACCGCGACGGACATAGAGCACACCTATTCCCTTCGGTGCATGAATTTTATGTCCGGAAAACGACAGCATATTGATGCAGGTTTCCTTGAGATTGACTGGGATCTTTGCCACCGCCTGAACCGCATCGGTATGGAACATAACCCCGTGAGAAGCGGCAATTTCGGCTAATCTTGGGACGGGATATATATCTCCGGTTTCATTGTTGGCCCACATGATTGAGGCTAAAGCGGTGCGATCAGAAAGCAGACTCTCAAATTCATTAGGATCGATATTACCCTTGGCGTCAACTTTCACATAGTTCACCGTGACCCCGTGCGAACTTAGAAAATCGCAGGTCTGCATAATGGCAGGATGCTCAACAGGAGAGGTCACAATTTCGTCGCGATCCTTCTGCGACCACAGCGCTGACCAGAGAGCAGTGTTATCAGATTCTGTCGCGCAGGAGGTAAACAGGATCTCGTCTGGATGCTCGGCACCAAGAAAATCAGCGACCTGCTCACGGGCTCTGATGATGGCTTTCTCAACAGGAACACCAAAGCCGTGCTGCGATGAGGCGTTGCCAAAAAAAGTGGTCAGATACGGCATCATGGCTTCAACTACCAGAGGATCGATCTGCGTGGTGGCATTGTTATCAAGATAAGTACCGCTACCGGCACCAAGATTCATTACGTCCATAACAACTCCCCAATCAGCGGGTAAGAGCACGGATCTGACGACCGGTGCCTTCTGAAAGTTTCTTCTGAATGAAAGACAGAGTCATGTCCTTCATCATACCGCCTGATGCGGCACCTGACAGTTTGACTATCACATCAGAACCGCTTATTGCATCAAGTTCAACACCAGAACCGTCACTCTTAAGACCGTCTGAAATCTCCTTTAAGATCTTTACCACGTCATCATAAATAGGAGATGACTTGGTTTTTGAATCAATGGCCTCGGTAACTGCAGCGGCAGCAGCAGTCGAACTTTGAATAGTCATTGACGGGATCGGTGTTGGTACAGTACCAGGACGAGGTACACCGCATTTTTTCAGATCCATCCAGACCTCATCAATGATTTCCTCAATACGCATATGACAGCTAGCGCAGCCGCCACCTGCCTTGGTGTAATTGGTTACTTCCTCAACTGTGGTCAGATGATTTTCCCAGACCGCCTTTTTGATCTTGTTGACACCTACACCAAAACAGTGACACACCAGTTCACCGTCATCATGTGACTGCTCGTAACTTTTGCCGTGATAGTTGGCGACCGCAGCATCCAAAGCTTCCCGACCCATGACAGAGCAGTGCATTTTTTCAGGAGGCAGACCACCTAAATAATCAACAATGTCCTGATTGGTAATCTTCTGGGCCTCTTTTAAGGATTTGCCTTTTAGCATTTCAGTTAGAGCTGAAGACGAAGCAATCGCACTGCCACAGCCGTAGGTCTGGAAGGCAGCATCCTCAATAACCTCAGTTACCGGATCAATTTTCAGCATCAGACGCAGAGCGTCACCGCAGATAATTGAGCCAACATCACCAACACCGTTGGCATCCTCAATTACCCTAGCATTACGCGGGTGGAGAAAATGATCTTTAACTTTATCTGAGTAATCCCACATGTTCTTATCCTTTCTAACTCTGCGAAAAAAGCAGAGAACATAGTGTCTGTACCGAGAATAACATCGCTGCAGACCACATTTTCACGTATTGAAACTGGAACAGTATTGTACAAGAGATCTGTTCAATCAGATCAAAAGTGATTTATTATTGCAATTTCACATTCTCTGTTGAAAGAGGCTGTCGCTCAGGGATCTCATGACTGAGAATCAGCGAGGTCTCAGTATCACCAAAACGCTCGTTAAGTTCTTCAACAAACTGCGACAGATGTTTCATATCAGCAAAGGCCGCATGGATCTGATGACTGAATCTGCCGGTCAGACGCAGACAGGAGATCACATTGAGACTGCCGTCTGCAAAGTGCAGTAATGACGGATACAGCGCCCTTGGTACACTAATATTGATTAGGGCCTCGACATCAAGAGCAAATCTTGACTGGGCAAGCTGCACGGTATAACCGATAATAATTCCTGCCTCCTCAAGACGTTTCAGTCTTGAGGCCACTGAAGGTGCTGATATGGAAGCCTTTTTGCCCAGATCACGCAAGGACAGGCGACTGTCCTGTCGCAGAGCGGCCAGCAAAAGCAGATCGGTTGCATCAAGTTCTAGCATAGAGTAATACCGACAGTCTTAAAGCCCGCATTCTCGACCACACTTTTGAGCATCTCATCAGAGATAGACTCCGGAACATTAAGCTGCGCCTGATTGTTCTCAAGTGATACCGTAACGTCGGTAACCCCCGGCAAAGCCTGCAGATTCTTTTTTACTGCAGCCACACAGTGTTCACAGTGCATCCCTTCGATATCGATTCTTTTACGCATAAAAGTCAATGCTCCTTTTCGGTCGGATAATGTGTTGAGTTTAACAAAAGAAAGTCTCAAAGCGTTCAGCACCACACATACTGAACTTAAACTCATAAGAGCCGAGGCCATCATAGGTGTAAGTTTTATGCCGAAGGCAGGATATAAGATCCCGGCTGCAACAGGAATAAAGATAATATTGTAGATAAAGGCCCAGAACAGATTCTCCTTGATGGTGAGCATCGTGCGACGCGAAATCTGACGGGCATTTTCCACATCCATAAGATTCTCTTTTAAGAGCACCACATCGCATGCTGACACTGCTATATCAGACGTTCCGGCAAGTCCTACCCCTGTATTGGCAAGGGCCAGTGAAACGCTGTCATTAACACCGTCGCCAACCATCACCACCTGATGCCCCTGTTCCTTTAATGAACCGATGATCTCAGCTTTCTGAGCAGGCAGAAGTTCTGAGCGGTAACTGTCAACTCCCACCTCATCGGCAACAGATCTGGCAGTTATCTCTCTATCTCCTGTCAGCATCACCGTCTGTATACCCTCAGCTTTAAGAGTACTAACAAGCGGAGCTGCGCCTGGTTTGAGCTCATCGCCTATCACAAACAGAGCCAGAACCGCGCCTTCTTTGTATAGGGCCAGTACGGTTTTTCCCACTTTCTGCCAGATGGCAAATTCGCTTAAACTGTTCTTATCATCAATTCCCATTAAAAGGGCCATATCCTCATTGCCAACCGCATAAAGAGCACCCCCTATACGCCCCATCACGCCCTTGCCTTCAAGATACTGATAGTCAGTAACCGCAAAAAGACTCATTTTCTTAGCAGATGCCGTTATAGCCCTGGCCAGAGGATGAGAACTGTTCTGCTCAAGTGAGGCGGCAATGACACTGTTCATGTCGCAAAGGTCCTTGTCCGCGGAAATAATTTTGCTGACGGTCAGATTGCCATAGGTCAAAGTACCGGTCTTATCAAAGACAAAGACATCCGAACGCTGCATCTGCTCTATGGTTTCCGGCGACTTGAACAGAATACCTGCCGCAGCCGCTCGTCCGGTACCAGCCATAATCGCCACCGGAGTGGCAAGACCTAAGGCGCACGGACAGGAAACCACCAGCACGGATATGGCAAATTCCAAAGACAGGGCTACGTTTTCACCGAGCAACACGTACCAGATGACAAAAACAGCCGCCGCAGTAATGATCACCGCGGGGACAAACCAGGAGGCCACCAGATCGGCAAAACGGGCTACGGGAACTTTCCTCGAGGTTACATCATTGACAAGTTCAATGATCCTAAAGAGTGTCGTCTGCTCGCCTACGGCCTCAGCTTTAACCGTAAGATAACCGTCAAGAAGCACAGATGCGGACATCACCTTTGCTCCGGCGCTCTTTTTTACAGGGACACTTTCCCCTGTAAGAGCGCTTTCATCGGTGTGACCGCTACCGTCAAGAACCATGCCGTCAATACCTACCTGATCTCCTGCCTTAAGGATCACCACCTCCCCTGCTCTGACCTCAGCAGGAGGCACCAACTGCTCTTCTGTCCCCCGCTTTACCCTGACAAATCTAGGGGCAAGATCATAAAGTCTTGCCACCGCATCAGTGGTTTTAAGACGGGCCCGCCCTTCAAGATATTTGCCGATGGAAACAAAGGTCAGAATGGCTGAGGCCGATTCAAAATAAACAGGATGCTCCTGATGCAGTACGGCAGATAGCATAACATCATCAAGTGCCGACATCGAGGCGACAGAAAAGATGATGGCAAAGAAAGCGCCCATGGCTACCAGGGTATCCATGTTGAAGTTAAGATGCGCAAATGCCTTAACTGCTGAGAAAAAATACTTAATCTGCAGTATGACCACCAGCATGGTCAGAAACAGTTGCACAGAGGAGTTGACCGTGGCTTTTTCTATCAGATTCACCCCAAGATAGTGCCCCATGGACAGGAGCATGACAGTAACAGTCAGCACAAGACTTGCGCAAAGTCTTGTAAGTTCCTTTTTAGACGCAGAATCATCAGTCTGCTGCAGTTTCGACCTGCTGTCAAAGACAAAAGCCTCATATCCGGCGTTATGCACAGCCGCCTCGACCAGTCCTCGGTCTATCACCTGTTCATCGGCAATAAGACTCATTCTGTTCTGCAGCAGCATCACATTGACATCCTTGACCCCGCTGATATTTCTGACCGCCCGTTCTACCTTCATAGCACAGGCCGCGCAGGACATTCCTTTAACTTCGTAAATGCGTTTTTCCATTGTCAAATCCACAACAGGTCAGGCTTAAGATTCTAGTCCTTCAGACCTTCAGTTCATCCTACCTGAAAATTTTTGGCGCTATGACTGTTCAGATAACACTCTGAGGTCCTGATAGTCACGTTTTTTTACAAAGCGCAACGACCTCATCGCATTGAGGACAGCAAGTACCAGTACCCCGACGTCACCAAAAATGGCCAGCCAGATATTGGCAATACCTAAGGCACCCAGTAGCAGAATCAGTAACTTAACCCCCACAGACAGCCACAGGTTCTCAAGAGCCAGAAGATAGGTTTTTCTGGCCAGTCTCAGAGCAGCAGGGATCTTGGACAGATCATCGTTCATAACCACCACATCTGATGCCTCAACAGCGGCAGCAGAGCCAAACTGACCCATGGCAAAACCGACATCAGAGGCGGCAAGAACTGGAGCATCATTGATGCCATCACCAACAAATCCGACAATGTTGTAGGACTGCTTGAGTTTTGCAAAGTTTGCAAGTTTGTTTTCCGGTAGTTGCTCGGCCATCACCTCGCTTATCTTAAGTTCGTCGGCCACCTTCTTTGCCGCCGCAAACTTATCGCCGGTAATAAGGCAGGTTTTGATGCCAAGTTTATCAAGACTTGAGAACATCATAAGCGCTTCGGCTTTAGGTTCATCGTAAAGAGAGACACTGCCTAAGAACTGTCCATCCTTGGCAACGTATATGGTCGTGTCGCTGCTCTGAACCTGATGCACAGTATCGGTCGAGTCAACAGTTTCTCTTATAAACTCAAACCTGCCGGCTGCTACCGGTATCCCTTCAAGCAGAGCCTGAACACCAAGGCCTGATTTTTCTTCAAGATCTGTAACCTCGCGCAGAGTTACTTCCTGCTTTTGAGCGTATGTCACGATGCCGCGGGCCAGAGGATGAGTTGAGTGCTTCTCAAGGGCATATACGGTCTCGAGAAGTTCGCGCTCTTTACCGTTTTTAGCATTGATTTCGCTTACGACAAAGACGCCTCTGGTAATAGTACCGGTTTTGTCAAAAGAAAGCATACGAAGTTTGGCCATATTCTCAAGATGAATACTGCCCTTAACAACGACACCGATTTTGGACATTGCCCCCAGTCCTCCGAAAAAGGATAAAGGCACGGACAGAATTAAAGCACAGGGACAGGAAACTATCAGGAACACCAGAGCTCTGGTAAACCAGTCATGAAACTCTGCTTGCGCCGAGAAAAGAGGTACGCTGGCAAGGATTACAGCCACCAGCACCACAATAGGTGTATACCAGACAGCAAAACGTGAAATCAGAGCCTCAGGTCGTGATTTGTTAGCAGTAGCATCCTCAATAAGATTGAGCAGTCTGACGATAGAGGAATCTTTAAAATCACGACTGACCAGAAGTTCAATCATGTTTGAAGTGTTGATACAGCCTGACTGTACCTCCTCCCCTTTTTTGTACAGCACCGGTGCACTCTCTCCTGTAAGAGCGGAAGTATCGATGGCGGCGCTTTCATTTAGCAGTGTACCATCCATGGCAACAGTCTCACCGGGAAGAACCCTGATACGTGTTCCAATTTTTACCTTGCGTGGCTTTAACAGCTGTTCGCTACCGTCTTCTGTAATCACCCTTACTACTGACGGCTTAAGTTTGACCAACGCCTTGATTTCGCTATGAGCTTTTCCTGCCGCATAACGCTCAAATATTTCCCCGATCTGATAGAAAATCATAACAGCCAGAGCTTCAGGATAATCACCAAGCGCAAAGGCTCCGAAGGTGGCAATCATCATCAGAAACTGTTCATTAAGACGCAGACGTTTGAACAGGGTAATAAAGGCCTGTTTTATAGTGACAAACGAGATAGGCAGATAGGCGACAAGACACAGCACAAACTGCACAGATTTACCCACTCCCGTCACCAGATGCTCAAGTCCCAGCAGGACAAAGAGCATAAACAGAGCAAAGCCTAGGGTTACCCTCTCCTTCAAACTTATTGATTCAAGCATCGGAAAACTCCACCACTTGCTAAAGAACAGAACTTAAATACTAATCGCGAAGTTCCACCCTGATGCACTCTTCAAAACGGTCCGCAATACTCTGGGCACGCTCTGCAACCTGCTCCTCATCGGCGTCATCCTCAACTTCAAGGACCAGTGAACTTAAGGAAAAATTCAGGGACACATTCTTGAAGAGATCATCTTTCTTCATCAGACTTTCAAGTTTGGCAGCGCAGTTTGGACAGTCAATTCCCGTAATATCGCAACGTACTTTCATAAAGGACTCCACGTTTATCAGTTGCACAAATGCTTATGTTGCTATTATAAAACATTTGAACAAATGTTCAAATGTTTTATAAACCTCTAGGATACAGGCATTAAGATCTGGATAAAACAACAAAACGAAACTGTTGGGAATTGAGAGTTCAAAGAAATTGATTTTTAAAGAGCAAATGTGGTGCCAGACCGCATTTATAAGCCAATTCTTAGTTAAAATCGAAGTGCAAAACTTGAGATATTAACTAATGTCCCACTCTCATACCGAGTTGTTTCTGTATTCTGTTCCTGTGTTAGAATTTTATGAAGAAATACAAGTGAGGCTCTTATGAATACTCTAAGGTTTGTGACAGGCAGTGAAGACTTTGCTGAAATTATCGACAGTGGAGCCTACTACGTTGATAAAACTGCCTATCTTAAAACTATCTTTCTAAGTTCCTCCGAGGTTAAGAATTCTCTCTTTATCCGCCCTCGCCGCTTTGGTAAAACC
>JAGBLM010000095.1 GCA_017635415.1 Succinivibrio sp.
AGCTTTGATTCATCAGATCTAGATAAATCGGATCCAACCGCGCTGTTTTCTGCATTCTGTCTTTCTTACGCAGATTACTCTAAAAGAAAAAATCTATATCTACTTATTGATGAATATGATAATTTTGTAAATGAACTCCTATCTAAGAACCTGGATTTATTCTTAACTATAACCAGTAACGATGGTTTTCTTAAAGTTTTCTATTCAGAGATAAAAAAACAGACCAGTAGATCTGTAGCCAAGACCTTTATCACCGGAGTATCCTCTGTATCTTTGGATTCTCTGATCTCAGGATTCAATATTGCCCTTA
This sequence comes from Succinivibrio sp., assembly GCA_017635415.1. Classification (GTDB taxonomy): domain Bacteria; phylum Pseudomonadota; class Gammaproteobacteria; order Enterobacterales; family Succinivibrionaceae; genus Succinivibrio. The sequence goes on from JAGBLM010000095.1 coordinate 311, forward strand.
ACGTTACTTCCTTTGACTGCTTCAATGAATACGCCGGTTTTACCGAGGACGAACTTGAAATACTCATCCCAAAGCTTGTTGATGTTAAAAAGTTAGGAGTAAGCGTAAGAGACTACAAAACAGCCCTCGATTTTAAAGGTATAAATGTCGAAGCCTATGCGATGGTCTTTGTTGGACCTCAGTGCATTTACTGCCGCAGGCAGTAATCTACTGACTGCCTTCACAGAAAAGAGAGAAGGGTACAGATTACCAGGTGTAGTCTGTAATCGTGCATCGTTCTCAAAACTTGGTTTACAGATGTAAATCTGATCGATTTAGATCTTTATATAGACCTGATGACCACCACTGCATGTGGCGGTCATCATATGATTAACGGCTAAGTTTCAAATCGCCGTCCTGTACCCAGCCTATTTTTCTGACGCACAAATGAATAAGCGGACAGATAAGTGCTGGTAGTATAAAGGAGATCATGACAAGTCCCAGCCAGTCAAAAGATGTTATCGCTTCTTTTGATCCTGCTGCGATATCAGAGATCCAGCCACTGTACACACCAAGCTGACCAACCAGACCGCAGGTGCCCATGCCTGAGGATACCGCAGGTCCGTTCATATTCAGACTGAAAACGCAGGTGGCAAGAGGACCGGTGATGGCGGAAGTCAGAATAGGAGCAATCCAGATTCTGGGATTTCGCACAATGTTGCCCATCTGCAGCATTGAGGTGCCGATACCCTGAGAAATAAGTCCGCCATAGCCGTTTTCCTTAAAGGAAATAACTGCAAACCCTACCATCTGTGCACAGCAGCCGGCTACGGCGGCACCGCCGGCAAGACCAGTTAGTCCTAAGGCAGCGCAGATGGCGGCAGATGAAATTGGTAGGGTCAGACAGATGCCGACAATGACCGAGACCAGACAGCCCATAAGGAAAGGCTGAAGTTCTGTGGCAAACATGATGAGTTTGCCGACGGATGCGGCGGCAGATCCTATAGGCGGTGCGATGAGCAGGGAGAGTGATACACCTGTGAAAATGGTTACTGCCGGCGTGACCAGGATATCAACCTTGGTTTCGCCTGAGACAACCTTGCCGAATTCTGCGGCAATAATAGCAATAATGAGTACGGCAAGAGGTCCGCCCGCACCGCCTAAGCCGTTTGCCGAGGCACCTACTACGACCAGAGAAAACAGTACCATTGGCGGACTGCGCAGGGCAAAACCAATGGCGATAGCCATGGCAGGTCCTGACATTGATGAGGCGAATTTCCCAACTGTGACCAGAATCCCGATATCTAACTGTTTCCCAAGAGTGGACATGATAGTACCGATCAGCAGAGAACAGAAGAGTCCCTGGGCCATAGCCCCCAGGGCTTCGATACCGTAGCGATGCAGGGTGATAACAATATTCTTGCGCAACAGGAATTCGTGTATGTTGCTCATTTTTTGGTCCTTAAACTAGTAAAACGCGATGAATAAACAGGTAAATCTCTTTATTTCAGAACAGATAACCGGGGTTTAATACTCTGTGTCTGTTCTGGGTCCCTGATTTTAAGTTATCTGCCGCTGTGCTGTTTTTCTTCATCTTCATCTTCATCTTCATCATTTCCTTCTGATATAAGAGCAACGAAGAGAAAGTAATATGCACCGTAGGCGATAAACACAATAACTGCTGCCACAACAGGGGAAATTAATTCTCCTACCAGCATCAGCGCGATGATTAAATTTAGAAGACTACGGATAATCAGTAAAAAGGCAAAGGTTTTGAGACTGCCTTCATAATTGCAGATCATGGCAATGCCAAGACCAAACTCGATTACACAGCATGCGAGCGTGATGATAACAGCAACAAGAGAGATGAAAAGAGAGAAGTCCTCTGAAGAGAGCGCAGTATCCTGATTCAGCATCATTTCCAGTGCAAAGAGTATTATGACGCAGATGATATTGGCAATAAACCAGCCTGTTAGCGGTTTGTGCAGTTTTGAAAAGAATCTCATCAGCACAATATACACAAGCAACTCAGCTCCTTCGGAAAGAATAGTGCTGACTGTTTCAGGGATAAGGGCGGAGATTCTGATGAACTTGCGCAGATAGGAAGGCACCTCGCTGAGATCAAGCTCAACACAGCCTGAACTATGGACAGCGCTTATCATGGCAATTAAAAGAAAAATAACATATAGGATATTGGCTATTCCTTTTCCAATACGCATGTCAGAGGTGAATTCTGATTCTTTACTTCTGCCGGACACCGCGTTCTGCATCTGTACACTGACGCTTTGTGCAGTCAGTTTCTCTTCTGCCAAAGATCTGTCAGTACCACTTTCCTGTGCAGACAGGTCTTTGTCTGTTATCTTCGCTCCGCATTTCTGACAGAATTTGGATCCTTCAGAAATCTTTGCACCGCAGTTTTTACAAAACATTTTGCTTCCCTGAATTTAACTGTAAATAATAAAAAAGGTAACTTCGTGACATGCTCTCCTGCCTATAGAGGCGGGGGAATTCCTGTCAGGTTAGGTTAAAACTTTAAAATAATTTGCGTCGGATATTATAGGATAAGCAACTTTTTTTTTCTATTTGTCTGCTGATGCACCGTCAAGTCACATTTTCTTGTTTTTAAAGATTATTTCAGCGTCAGAGCGTATTTTTTCATCCGGTGTTTAAACGAAATGTTAACGCTCACATTCTGCTGTGAAAAATAGTGCTAGTATCAGACTGAGAAAGACTGGATTATGAACAGTTATCATGCTGATAATTCATAATTTTGCTGATATTCTGTAAGATAACAGGGAGTGAGGTCAGAAAGACCCGTGGAGCCTTTTATGTATGCGCCTGAAGATGTAAAAGTTGATGATATCCCTGGCGGTCTTATAGTGTACCGATCGGACAGCGAGGAGATTCTCTATGCAAACAGCGTGGCTCTGCGTATGTTTGAATGTGATAACCTGAGCGATTTCATGCTGTTTTCAGGCGGCAGATTCAGCAGTCTGGTGCTTAAGGACGATGTTTATCTTGCAGCCCATTCATTACGGACTAATGTGGTGCTTGAGGAACTGTGTTCAGGTCATGTCTATTACCGCTGCAAAACAAAAAACGGCAGAGTAATCTTTGTGGAGGAATTTGGCAGAGAGGTGGATGATAAGGAAAAAGGATCTCTGAACTACCTTATTCTGATCCCTCACAACAATAAAGGTCAGGGGATGATTGATCCTCTGACCGGTCTTATCAGCACCTATCTGCTTTTAGAAGTTGCCGAAAGCAAGCGGCAGCAGTGTCTTAAGGCGCACCGCGAGTTTAAACTGACGGTTATTTACTTTAATCTGGTCAAATTCCGTCTTTACAACGAAACGTTCGGTACTGCCGCCGGCAATGAATTTATCCGTAAAACTGGCGGTCTTCTAAGAAGAGTTTTCAATACCGATTCGATTTCAAGAATGTCAGGTGACCGTTTTGTGGTTCTCTATTCGCAGCATGATGAGGAAGAGAAGATAAAGGAGGTACATGAAAAGGTTGCCACTCTCGACCCGTCTTACAGTATGAGGATTACTGCCGGTATTTTCTATTCTGATTCCAATCAGACTGTTATTGAAGCCTGCGATTTTGCCAAAGCAGCCTGTGAGGAGATTGTTGACGGTGATGAGGTGTATTACCGGGTTGAGACAGCAGAACGCAGGTTTGCCCTCGATCTTAAAAAATATGTGCAGGCTTCTCTTGAAAATGCTCTGAGCAAAAAGTACATAAAGGTTTACTATCAGCCGGTGGTCAGAACTCTGAGCGGTGCCGTCTGTAGCGTTGAGGCGCTGAGCCGCTGGGAAGACCCCCGCCATGGCTATATTTCGCCGGCGATATATATTGCGGCCCTTGAAGAGAGCGGTCTTTCCATAAAGCTTGATTCCTATGTGGTACGTGAGGTCGCCGCGATGCTGCATCAGAGAATTGTTTCAGGACAGCAGGTTCTGCCTGTATCTGTTAATTTCTCGCGCAAGGATTTTATCTTCGGGGATCCTTTTGCGGCAGTTGAAACGGTGGTAGATCACTATGATCTGCCCCGTGAACTTATCTGTATTGAAATAACCGAATCTGCGGTGATGGATGATCCGAAACTCATCAGGCAGCAGATGCAGAATTTTAAGAATGCCGGCTATGAACTGTGGATGGATGACTTCGGCAGCGCCTATTCATCGCTGAATATCCTCAAGGATTTCCCGTTTGATGAAATTAAAATCGACCTAGGATTTCTGCGCAATTTCAATGAAAATGGTCGCAAGATTATCACCTCCGTGGTGGATATGGCAAAAAAACTGGGTATGCATACGCTGGCTGAGGGCGTTGAGAATTCAGTGCAGCTTGATTTTCTACGTTCCATAGGCTGTGAGAAAATTCAGGGCTATTATCTTGGCAAGCCGATGCTGCTCGAGGAGTTCTTTGAGTATTCTGCTACAAACAGTGTCCATCTTGAGACCCTGGTTGAACGCGAATTATATAATGCCGCGGGAACCGTCAATTTTGTTACTGATCTTCCTCTGGCGATGTTCCTTTACGATGGAAAAAAACTCAGGCCGATGATCCTCAACGGGGAGTACAAAAAGATCATTGCCACCGCAGGATTCTCCACCGAGACAGCCTTTGCCGAGGTAATAAATTCAACCCTCTATCCCGTAAGCAGAAAACTGAATAAGCTTACCCTCGACGCTGTAAAAAGCGGCAGAGAAGAGTCCAGGGATATCGTCCTCAACGACCGATACTTCCGCTTTTACGCAAAAATTGTAAGCCAATCCACAGCCGGCACTATGGTGCAGGGTTCAATTGCTGATCTGACTTATGACATGGCCCACAGACGGGTACTAGAACTTGATGAAGTACTGCGCAACATCGTCTCTGCCTACGACTGTATTTACCTTATTGACGGCGATGAGGAAAGTTTCGAGGTGATTGAGACTGACAGACCGAATGAAAAGGCCGGTGATAAGATTTACAATTTCTTCACCTCTCAGGCCCTTGCCACTGTCTTTAAACTTATCTACTTTGCCGATCGCGACAAGTTTAGAAAGTATGCGTCCGTATCTTTCATTCACGAAACTATCAGTCGTATCGGACGCGGTTATTTCACCGAGGTTTTTAGGGTTAAACAGGTCGACGGGAACTTTGAATGGAAAGCCTTTACGGTCATTGCTCTCCCTGATACAGGCAGACGACGCTATCTTCTGTGTGTAAGACCATCCTCTCTTGCCAATATGCAGAATCCTCTGGAACTGGCATTTTCCCTTATGGGGAATGATAGTACCCAGATCCCGCTTAACAGTCTGTCAAAATCCGAGGTCGGTCAGACGTGGGATCACGGCGATAATCTGTGGAATGCCTTTGCCAATCTCGGTAATATCAAATTCTTCTGGAAGGATACCGACAGACGTTTTGTCGGTGCCAGTCGTTCTTTCCTTGATTATTACGGCTTTAAATCATTTGACGAGATTGCCGGCAAAACCGATGAGGAGATTGGCTGGCATCTTGATAATGATCCCTTCCGGGAGGATGAACTTGCGGTTCTTCAGCAGGGAAGGGTGATTGTCAATTCACAGGGACAGAACGTTATAAACGGAAACATCCGCAATATTGTAGCCACTAAATTCCCAGTCTATAAAAACGGAAAAATCTGCGGACTGTCAGGCTACTTTATTGATACGGATGAGATTTCCTTGTCATCAGAACTTGCCACCGCCTCCTTCGTGGACAAGACGACAGGATTTATGAACTCCCGCGGCTTCATTGTCGCCACTGCCCAGTTTGAAGACAATTTCAGAATGCACACTGAAGACTACGTACTCAGTGTGATTCATATTTCCTCCTACCACAATATTCTTTCGCTTCATGGCAAGGAGACCGCTGAGGCACTGATCCTGAAAATTGCCGATATTATCAGAAGCCATTTCGGTATCGGCAGTACTTTTGCCAGAATTCAGCATAACCGCTTTGTGATCTGCTCCAAATTTACTGATTCAGAACGCAATCTCATCAGAGCTGTAGAGCAGTGTGTGGCGGAGATCGGGAAAATACGGGAGATAAACGGCAGACATTTCACAGTTAGTGTAAGTCATGGTGAGGCCTTAGGCTCTGAGGCACATTCCATAGTGCAGCTTTTTGAACTGGTCCTCAGTCGTATGGCGGGAATGGGTGGCAGAAACTGGTTCCTGACTCCGTATGAGATGCATGAGAGAGTTGTCAGTCTGAAAAAAATCTTCGATATGGTCAGACTTGTGGATGTTTCCCGCCGTAAGGTGATACGTTTTGAGGAAAATGGCAGCAAGGCGGAGAATGCTGGTTTCTGCTGCAGGGTGTGGGGCAGGGAACGCCGCTGTACGAACTGTATTTCTGCTAAAGTGCTGCAGTCCAAAGCGATGGATTCCAAGTTCGAGGTTATCGACGGTAGTATCTTCTATGTGATTGCCCGCTACACCGAAGTTGATGGTAAGCCGTATGTGCTTGAACTTATTAACCGTCTGGTTGAACCGCCGTTCCCGCAGTCACAGCAAAGAGAACAGCTGACTTCAAGACTGATTCGTTTTAACAGTGATGCGTATACTGATCATCTGACCGGAGTTCTGAACTGGCGTTATTTTAACGAACAGCTTGTAAATCTTACTGTGAAGGCTGTTGCGGTGATTGATATTGATGATTTAAAGAATAACAACGAAAAATACGGTCACGCCTGGGGAGATGAGATACTAAGGCGTATGGCAAGGTCTATTGTTGAAACTGTAGGCGATCGCGGACCGGTCCTAAGATACGGCGGCGATGAATTTGTCGTCTGTTTTGAGGTGATTGAACAGGAGGAGTTAAAGGATCTGCTATACAGTATCAGAGAAAAAATCAAAACTCTCAGTTCAGAACGTGGTGAGGAAATAAAGGTCAGTATCGGCGCCTGTTATGGTTCTGACAGAGTTGATGAACTGCTCTCAAATGCAGACAGATGTCTTTTTGAATCCAAAATAAGTCACGGGATCAAGATACTACTAAGAAAAGATCAGAAGACTGTTTTCTGATGAGCCGTCTTGTCAGCGTGTACTGCGCAGCGGTCTTATATCCACTGTTGCAGAGGCGTTGTGTCCGGCGCTGTCGTATAGAACTATTCTGTAGGAGCCTTCCTTTTCTATTCTGAACAGTGCGCTATCCTCCTGGGGAACACCATTGACCGTCAGGTAAAAAGGTTCCACTCCGCCGCGTATTTTTAGGTGTACGTACCCGTCACTGTCGGTGGTGATAATGGAGCCTTCGAGTGGAAAATCAAGATAAAGTGCCTGAAGGTCAGAAGAAAAGCGCTGTCTTGAGAGCACCCGGCGTAAAGACGGTGGCGGATCGGGAGACAGTGCTCCGGTCCTGTCCAGTTTTGCCTTCTCATAAGGTTCGTATTTCAGTCGTGTTAGCAGTTCAAAAAGAACGGGGGCGGCGCTCTCAAGACCGGTTCTTGAGGCATCAGGCTGATTGTCAGGGCGTCCCGTCCAGATGCCGGCGGTATAACTGCCAAGTGAGCCCAGAGCCCAGGCATCCCTATAATGGAAGGAGGTACCGGTCTTATAACTTATACCGGTCTCATTCTGATAGTTCTGCGGTCTTGGGGTTGTGCGCAGAATGTTGAAGACTGCTCTTGAGGAATTTCTCTCGAGCATGACAAAATCCTCATCCAAAGGCTCATCGGTAAAAATCCGATCTTTAACATAGATGCCGTCACGATTGAGCATGGCATACAGTTCAGTAAGTTCAACCAGATTTACAGAACAGCCGCCAAGTACTAAAGACAGTTGCGGCTGTGCTCCTTTGGGCAGGAAAATACGGCGTTTGTGGCGGTTGAGTCGTGAATAGAAATTGTCAGGTCCGATCAGGGACAGAATCTCAAGCGCCGGAAGGTTCAGTGAGGTTCTGAGGGCATCCTGCGCGGTCAGTTCTCCCTGAAAAGATTTGCTGAAATTGCTTGGCAGCCAGCTGCCGTAGATTTTTTCCTTATCGGCGACGATGCTTTTAGGATGGAGGAGACTGTGTTCAAAGGCCATGGCATAGCAGAACGGTTTTAAGGCCGAACCAGGTGAGCGTACGGCATGCGGCAGATCGAGCTGACTGTCTGAGAATACTGCCGCTCCAAAATAGCCCTTTATTTCCCGTTTTTTGTCATCGATAACCACGGCGCTCAAGGTACCGCCTGTACTGCGGTTCTGAGCGTATTTTTCTCCGAGAATGTTAAGCAGAGTCTGCACCCCAGGAGAGATGGTAGTGTAGATTTCTTTTTTGTTACTATGGGCAAAGGCATAGACGCCAAGATGAAAGGCACTTCTTTTGATCGGAAGCAGTCTGGTGGGCAGTTTCTCCATTAGAGCCGCCTCACCGACATCAGGTTTTATGACCTTATTGCTGATGGCAAGACGCAGCACGTCATTACGGTAGTACTGCGCACTTGCTTCATGCCGGTCCGGTCTGATGGCTTCCGGGGCCCGGGGAAGTGCCACCAGCAGTGCGCATTCTGCGGGACTTAAGTGATTGGGAAGATGTCCAAACCATTTGAGACTGGCTGCCTTGACCCCTTCTATATTGCCGCCGAAGGGAGCCAGAGTCAGATACATGTTCAGTACGTCCTCATGTCCGTATCTTACAGTAAGGATAATTGCACCTAAAGCCTCTCTGATTTTGGACAGCACTGTGCGATCGTTATGTTCGAGCATCCTCACTACCTGCATGGCAAGAGTAGATGCCCCCGACACAGTTTTAAAAGAGGAAAGGTTCGACCACAGCGCTCTGCCTATAGCCAGCGGATCAACGCCAATCGTGGAAAAGAATCGTTTGTCTTCACTGGAGATGAGCATGCTGATAAAAAGGGGGTCAACCTCCTCTTTGGTACAGTAAAAGCGGAAGGTATCTTCGGCGCTTAAAGTGTAGGAGAGAATATTGTGTTCCTCATCGTAGAGGACACGTGAGCGGTTATTTATGGCATCAAGAGGAGGATTGCTCCAGATAAAGACTGCCGCTGCAGTCAGAATGACCGCAGCGGCAGAACCAAGACAGGATCTTATTTTCACTTGACCTCTATCTTACTGACTTCTGAGTGGACAGGACCGTCGTTTACTCCCAGATCTTCAATGATGATCTGTGGCAGTGTCAGTTCGCCCCTGACTGAAGGTCTGACCAGCAGGGCAAATTTCAGTGTTTTGGTATTGCCATAAGGGGTAAGAGTGGCAGTGGCACCGAAATCACTCTGCTTATAATCTGTGACAGAGCAGATGTTGCCGAACATTTCGTAGTTCTCGTCATCTGAGTCAATGACTCTTTCGACTTCAAAACCGGTCGGCAGCATGATACGGGCGATCTGATTGCTGAAGATTTCCTTTGGTCTTGAGAGAGTTACAAGCATGACCAGCTGCTCGTTCTGTTTCAGACTGTACGGTGTATGCAGAGCAACACCATCAGGGGTATACAGGACTGTGCTGATGCTTGATCCTTTTGGATTGTCAAAGGACTTCTGAGGGTAACCGAACTGACCCAGGGTAAAGAATCTCACGTTCTTACCCTCGTTTTTCAGGTTTACCTTGCCGTCCTTAGGGATCTTCACCACCTCAATATCCTGATCACCAAGCAGCGCCTGTGTCCTTAACAGAGAGCCCAGACACTCATCAGGAATATAGTTCTTGAAGTTAGTGGTGGCGACCAGATCGTGTATGCAATCGCCAAAGGTTTTGTCATCCTTGGCAATAAGGGCGGCATTCATAATCTCACACAGATCGTAGTCAGGTGAACTTACAACGACCGTTTCAATGTTTCGCAGTTCCTTGAGCCGTTTGAGGTATTCATCGGTGTTCTTGGCATTTTTGAGACCGCGTACTGCATTTCTGAAGTTAGCGAAGGTGGCGGAGGCTCTCTTCTGTGCAGTCTTCAGTCTGTCCTCATCTCCTGATCTGGCAAATGCTCTGATGTATGAGGCATAGGCCAGCGGAGAGATGCTCTTGGTGTTGTCAAAGCAATAGCGCATCTTGGCAAGATTCGGTTCACCGCCCAGAGCGAGTGCCTCTAAAGCTGCCGCCTTGACTGTTTCATCGTCATCATCTGTAAGTTGATTCAAACGTGAGACCATAGTGTCAAGCAGTTCGTGATTGACACCATAACCGTTATCTCTTGCTTCAAGCAGGGCACTGAAGGCGAGGACAGTGGCATACCTGTCAATACCTTCATCGGCAATACTGCTTCTGACAAAACCCTGACTGTTAATGCTGTTCTGCAGTTTATCGATTCTGTCCTGTATCTTTGAGGCATCAATGCCGCTCCTGTCTCCGGCCTTCATCACACAAAGTCCGCCAACAGCAGAGATCAGACTGTAGACATTGTAGTTGTAATCCTCAAGCAGACTTCTGGTGATGGCGGTAATATCGACATAAGGCAGAGGACCGGACTGTACCGAGGCAAGGACTCCGTCGGCAAATCCTGCATAGGCATCTATGGTCAGATTTTCATTAGGCTGTACCGTATACAGTTTCTGAGTGAAAGTCTGGGGAATGCTACCTACGACAGTGATTTCATGTGAGTCCTCATAAGAGAAGCCGTCGGCGGAGACCTTGTAGGAAATGGTTCCGGTACCGGCTTTATCCGCGCTGACACCCAGAGCCATAAGTTTAAGACTGTCCTTCTCCACAGTCAGGCGGTTGTCCTGCATGATGCAGCTTATGGCTCCATCGCATTTGACCTCAAAACTGAAGTCACCGCTGCCAACTTCAAGATTGTGAACGGAAAGTGCTGAGTCGAGATTATCATCAGTGTGCAGCAGATAAGGAACACGGGCCTCGACTACAGCCTTATCTCTGACGGTGAGGTCAAGTGCCTTTGAGCCTACGGCTTCATCATTTGCCGCAACCACCATAAGTTTCAGACCGCCCTGATGTTTAGGAATGTCAAAGTGGATTGTGCCCTCACCGTTTTCAAGTTTCGTGACTCCCCTGTAGAGGACCACATTCCTTTTGGTCAGTGCTTTTAAGGTTTCAGCGCCCATGCCCATCATGGCCGCCATGCCTTCGTCACCGTAACCCTGACCTTTTTCCTTAACCTGTCTGATAAGGTAACCGTACATGTCATTGATACGGGTCTGGTAACTGACAGGCTCAAGCAGAGTCTTGTCAGGTGATGGAGCCTTATAGTCGGTCAGCTGAAGAATACCGGTATCAACAAGAGCTGCCGTATAGTAGATGTCTCCGGTACCGCCTTTAACCTTGAGGGTGAAATCAGCGCTTTCGGCCGGTTTTAACTGTTTAGGCCCCTCGAGCGCAACATCCAGAATTTTCTCGGAACTGTCAATTGGAATATAGGTAAGTCCCAGCACTCTTCCGACCTCTGGTCCGCCGGTCAGTGGCGCATATATGGTGAGCAGAGCGTGAATACCCTGATCAAAACTCCTGTCGGCTTTGAAGGTGATGGTGTTATGACCTTTTTTCACCTCATGATGACTTATCTGCTGTACGCCATTGCTCCCCAGGGCAAGATCTGCGTAGCCGTCGATAAGCGATTCAAATTCAAGATTGATGTTCTCACCAATTTTGTAATCCTGTTTATCAGTGCTTAAAACAATAGTCTGAGGGAGGTATGTCTCGGTGTTCAGCGCATATCCTTTGTAGAATTTGAAACTTGTTTCACTGCCGTAATCCTGATTTCTGGCTACAAGCAGGTACTGACCGTTCTTAAGGTCAAAACTCTGCACCGCCGGATTAGTTTTGTCACCACCGGCAACTGTTCCCGAGGCAACAGGTATTTTCCTTTCGTTGCGGATGTACTGCCAGTGACCGTGTTCATAAACGTACTGATAATCGGTGTGCAGGGCGTAGAGCTGGTAGTTGATGTCTATTTTTGCGGCCTTTCCGCTCTGCATTACACTGACGAATTCAAAATTTTTGTCGTTCTTAGGATCCTGTCTGACACCGATAAGAGGAATATTGATTTTAACCTTGAATTCAATGCTGTCGTCAGAAGCATTGCCGTTTGTGTCGTAAACTGAACTTGAGAAGTTTACTTTACGCGCATATAAGGCATTTTTGATATTGAAACTGAATGGAACAATACCTTTTTCGTCAGTGGTCTGCCTGTCAAAACTGGAGTAGTTGGTCAGATCGCCGTATCTGTCAGCAACCGGACCGAAGAAATAGTCTTCATAACCTGCCACAGGTTTTGGATCTGGTTTAACTTCCGCGGAGGCAAAGGCGGTAAGTCCGATACCAGGTGCGCCGTAGTTGAAGTTTGCCTGGACTTCCACCTTGTTCCCGGCCGTAGAGTCGATAAAGGTATCAGGACTGGTGAGAATCTTTGAGGAGATCAGTCTTGGTTTGAAGTCAGAAACCGGAATATCGGTCGCTGAGAGCAGGTTCTTGTCATCAAGATACAGACGGATGCTCCAGTTTCCCTGAGAGTCACGGTCAGGAATGGAGAAATCATGACTGAAGATGCCGGCGCCAATGTTGGTTACAGTCCTGGTCTCATAGACCACATCATCAGGTCTTGTAATCTTCAGCGTCAGGGCCTGAAGTGAACTGGCCTTTAAGTCATGCTCACGGATTAGAGCATTGAAATGAACAGTTTCTCCTGGTCTGTAGATTCCCCTGTCCGTGTAGCAGAATACCTCAAGATTACTGTCATCATTAAGTCTGGTGCGACCGTTCGGATGGTCAAACCATAATTGCAGACCGCGAAGATCGAGCATATTGAAATCGTTATCTCTGGTTACGGCAACTGTAGAGAGAGCGGAGGCATTCGTTCCTCCGACAGCCTCCTCAGGAATTACGGCATAACCGTCATTATCGGTTTTTGCAGTGGCCAGCAGGGCGTTATTGGCCGCAAAGACCTCAACTGTCGCATCTGAAACCGGAGTTGCGTCATCAAGTTTTCTTACGGCAACAGTCAGAGATTTATTCCCCTGATAGGTGGTGATGCCGAGATCGGAGATAAAGAGCAGTTTGGAAAGCCATACCTCCTTGCTCTCCTTATTCAGACTGTAGGTAGTCAAACCGTCAAAATCAAGATTTGCATCCGCGGCAAAAATTAGATAGGTTCCTTCTTTGGCCTCAGCTGTAAAATCGGTCAGTTTCACTCCGGTTACCGCTTTTTCGTTTGGCGATGCCGCAGTCTCATATACATGCTCGCCGAGCAGGACAGCGTGACTGCCAAGAATGTTCAGCAGTTCCCAGGGCATAAGATCGTTTCTTAAATGCTCAAAAAGCTTTGCTGTACTGATGTCGTTTTTATCAAACCTGTAAAGAAATACTTTAATCTTGCTGAGATTGACAGAAGTAATATTGACGGTTTTCTGATTTAAAGAGGCAGGCAGCAGATTACCCGATTCCATGCTTAAAGAAGGCTGACAGTCAGAGGTGCGGTATTCTTTTTTGCACTCTTCCCTGAGAATCAGACCACTGACACTTTTAAGACCCTTTTTGATGACAGTCTGATACTTCTGTCCGCCCCTGAGTCCTGTAAAGCAGATCTGTTCACCTGTTACGGCAATATTGTGCGGAATGCTTTTCCCGCTACTGTCAAAAAGTTCGGTATAGGCCTTAAGATCTGAGTCGCTCATTACTCCTTCGATCTTGTCACTCATGATATGACAGAGCGAAATCTCATCAGCAAGATTGTGTTCTATCAGTCTTGTACTTCTAAGTTCCTGTGGTGCCTTTTTCTGATCTGCCTGTGCAGAAGACAGGGTCAGTGGCAGCAGGATGACGGATAATGCCAGAATACTATAACCAAGCTTCATAAGATACCTCAGACAATTGCCGTAACTTTCCGTATACAACATTATACGGCACTGATTTTTCACCAGAATAAGTCAGATTTAATTTTTGAGCACTGCTGCAACTTCTTTGAAATGTGTGGTCTGCCAGAGTCATGCTGATGTCAGACCAGAAGGACTGTTTATAAGAGGAAAAGGCATCTTTCATCCTTGCGGAGTCATTTTTTTCTGACAGTTTTTTGCAGCACTGGTCTTTCCCAATAATGTTTCGGCAGGTTGCCTGTGCTTTGCTATAATCTGAAAATACATGTTTTTGGAAACAGTTTTATGTCAGAGTGTACAGTTACATTACTTAACAATCCTTATGGAAAGGCTTCATTTGATTTATTTCGTAAAAATGATCAGGCCTTTGTCGATAAAAGTCTGATGATTAAGTACCTCGATGACCAGTCAATGAGCTGGTATCCTGTGCTGCTGCGTCCCCGCCGTTTCGGCAAATCAACCTTTGTGCAGATGCTCAAGTGCTACTACGACATTTCTTATGCTGACAGATATGAGGAACTCTTTTCCGGCACAAAGATATATGAAGAGGCTCTTCCAACTCATAACAGTTATCATGTCATCGATTTTGATTTTTCGTCAGTTCCTGCCACAAATCAACATATTTTGGTTTCCAATTTTTCACTGGCTGTTTTAGATGGTATACGCGATTTTCAACAGCGATACCCTGACTTTAGTTTTGATTCATCAGATCTAGATAAATCGGATCCAACCGCGCTGTTTTCTGCATTCTGTCTTTCTTACGCAGATTACTCTAAAAGAAAAAATCTATATCTGCTTATTGATGAATATGATAATTTTGCAAATGAACTCCTATCTAAGAACCTGGATTTATTCTTAACTATAACCAGTAACGATGGATTTCTTAAAGCTTTCTATTCAGCGATAAAAAAACAGACCAATAGATCTGTAGCCAAGACCTTTATTACCGGAGTCTCCTCTGTATCTTTGGATTCTCTGACCTCAGGCTTCAATATTGCCCGCAATGTCACTGCCTTTGACTGTTTCAATGAATATGCAGGTTTTACCGAGGATGAACTTGCAATACTCATCCCTAAACTTGTGGATGTTAAAAAGTTAGGGGTAAGCGTCAGAGACATCATTGCCAGGATGAAACCTGTCTATGACGGTTACTGTTTTTCAAAAAAGGCCGAGCATACTGTTTATAACTCCTCCATGTGTCTTTACTATCTTGATGAACTGCGTCAGGCTGGAACTTTTCTGAACCCTGAGGATTACCCAGACCCTGCCTGTGACCAGGATGGCTACAAACTTGAGCGGCTGTTCAGTCTTTCTGACAGAGAAACGGTGAATACCATCATTGACCGCTACCTGCAGGGAGCACCTTTTTATCTGCAGAAACTCTCTGAGAATATCAACCTCAATCAGGTCAGTGAATACAGTAGAGAGCAACTGCTCTCCATGCTTTATTATCTTGGTTATCTGACCATCAACAGAAATTCACCTGCCGACAGTGGACTGTCTCTTATTATTCCCAATCAGTTCATGTCCAGACTCTTCGCAGGATGTACCATTAAGTTCAGATTCAGAGAAAATGCGGTATTTTCGGCTCAGAAACTGGATATCTCCTCTCTAATGGACGTAGAGGATGACCTGTCATCATTTGCCTCATCCTGCACTGAATTTTTAAGTCTGATTATGTCCAATCAGGTTTTAAGTCATATGAACGAAATGGCGTTAAATCTGGTGCTGTATGCCAAACTTGAAGAACTGTCCAAGGATGATTTTGCGGTCAGACTGCAACAATCGCTGCGCATCATCGGTAAAGGCGAGAACTTTGCTGATTTGGTAATCACTGTCAACAGAGGTATGAGCAATGAGTGCATCTACCTTTTTGAACTTAAGTATCTGACAAAAACAGAGGCTGCTGATAAGAGCAATGAAAACTCAGTTAAAAGACTCATCAAAGATGCCAGTGAACAGGTTTTAAGATACCAGTCAGC
>JAGBLM010000006.1 GCA_017635415.1 Succinivibrio sp.
GGAAGCCATAAATGACCGTGCACAGGAAAAATCGCTTGATTATGTAAACTATATCCTGAATTCGCCAAAAGCCGCCGGAACAGACGAGATTCTCTGTCCAGGAATGATAGAATGGAGAAAACATGACAGTGCCATAAAGGACGGTCTTGTACTACCTTACGATGTGGTAGATTCACTGGAAAGCATTGCCGTGCAGGAAGGGCAGAAATTAAATTGGCTATTATAAGAAATAAAGCGGCAGCCTCCGGGGCTGCCGCCACAAACCTCGAACAAAGCGAAGGGAAGAAATCTCTTCTGGCCTACAGATTCATCAAGGAAAGAATCAAGCAGAATACCTACGCTCCAGGCAGTATCCTCAGCGAAGAGTTTCTGGTCAAGGAACTTGGCATGTCACGCACCCCCATACGCGATGCCACCAGAATGCTTGCCCAGGAACGCTTTCTGGAAATCTATCCGAACAGAGGTATTCTGGTTACACCTATCGACCTGAAACTGGTTGAGAATATATTCATCATCAGGGAACTTAATGAACCCTGCATTACCGAATGGGCTATCGGCAACAGAGAACTTGCCGGGTCCCTGCTCTGTCTCAAGGAGCAGATAGAACTTGCCGACAGAATTGAAGATGCGGCGGCAAGACGCAAGCGCCTTATCGAAATTGATTCACAACTGCACTGGGACGTGCTGAAAAACTGCGAAAATCCTTTTATGCAGTCCATGATGCGTACAGTCTATGATCACAATGACCGCATAAGAATATACACTTCAACGACCTTTATGGAAGGTTCTCAGCTTGAACATCTGGAGATCATCAACCGCATTCTTGAGGAAGATAAGGTTAAAGCAAAGGAATCTGCCCGCAATCACGTACTGACCTCATTCAGACACATTGTCGATAATTTCTACAGATTAGGTCAGAGCAGGTTAAGACTTAATCTCTCAGGTGAAAACTGAAAAAACGTCGTCCCATTCAGTACAAAGACATAAGTCTGACTCTATCTGCAAAAATGCGCTAAGGTCAGACTTCAGTCGGGACAATCAGCTGACTCTCTGAGCCTTTACCAGATAAAAGTGCAGCTGCTCACGGTTGTCCAGCGGATAGATCCTCATCATTATGTCGGACAGTGAGCCATCGGCCATTCTGCAGCAGATAAGACTTTTCGCCTCACTGATACCATTTTCATCGACACAGGAGAAGGCCTGCATTAATGACTCTTTTCCGTACACCACCGTTCTGTCCCAGTTCTCAGGTGACAGATGGTCAGCACAGATGCCGGTCAAATCTGCGTATTGAGTATTCATCTGCACCAGACCTACCCTCCCTGCCTTCTTCTCAAAAACAGCTATCGGTCCCAGCATCCTGTCAAGTACCCTAAGTTGCACCATTCCCTGCCCCAGAAGACGATGAATATCCGTGTAGGCAGGCGGTGAGACTTTACTGTTCTGAGAAGTGGAGATCCGTTTTTTCCCGGCAAGAATATTCTCAAAATCCGCAATCGGCATCGGCCTGTAGGAATAAAAGCCCTGAATGAAATTGCAGTTAATTTCCTTAAGAACTTTCTGCTGTTCTTCATTCTCTACGCCTTCTGCAATTACATGCATTCCCAGAAGATGTGCCATATTGATCACCGAATCAAGCAGCGTACGTTCCTTGGTACCCTTTTCGATGGAATCGACCAGAGATTTGTCTATCTTGAGAGTATCAATGCAGCAGTCATGAAGCATTGCCAGTGATGAATAGCCGCTGCCGAAATCGTCGAGCAGCACCCTGATTCCCAGTTCATGCAGTCTTTTTACCGTCTGATGAATTACCTTATCTTCTGCAGCGTAAGCGCTCTCCGTGATCTCTATACAGATAAGACTGCTATCAAGACGGTACTTTTTGAGCAGTTCCTTAAAGTAGTCATCCACGCGGCAGAGCGCAAAATCACTGCGTGAAACATTGACAGAACAGGGCAGCACCGGCAGTTTTCTGTCCAGAAGACTGCGCTGCCACCTGCAGACCTGTTCCCAGATGCATTTATCAAGCGCAAAGATATAGCCATTCTGCTCCATCTGTTCAATAAACAGCGCCGGAGACAACGTATATCCGCCATGAATCCACCTGACCAGAGCCTTCGTGGAAATAATCTCTCCAGTACGGATGTCAACCTTTGGCTGTACGTAAAAAAGAAACTCTCCTTTTTTAAGTGAGGTTGCGGCTCTGGCCATCAGGATCTGAGTGTTTCTCAGCTGTCTGAATTTGACAGGATCGTAAAAACTTACCGAGCACCGGTAACTGCCCCTGATCTCATTTAAGGCTGTCAATGCTTTGTCATAAAGAGAACAGATACAGTCAAAACCACTGTCTGCTTCAGCCTCGGCATGACAGACGCCCAGAACAGGAGAAAAACCAAAAACAAAACTGCGGTGAGTGGATATATTCTCTATTTCCTTTTTAAATTCACTCTGTTCAAAAGACTCATCATAAGGAACCACCATGCAGAAATTGTCTCCGCCGAGATACCCCGCGATACCGTGCAGCTCTCTTGCTTTGTTATTCATGAGATCTGACAGATTTCTGAGCATGCAGTCACCTGCTCCTCTGCCGTAAATATCGTTAAACAGTTTGAAATAGTTGAGATCAGCGGCAACTATAGCAACTCTGCGGGACGTTAGTTGTCCAAGCCACTCATCAGCTCTGCTGAAAAAATGATTACTTAACAATTTGTTGTTCTCATAAGGAGATAAACACTTATCAGACTGAGGCAAAAACATTTGCAGGCAACCTTAATTCAAAACCGAAAAAACATACAGTCCAAGTTTAGAAAAAAATTTCAGAATAACAATATGTTTTGTAAAATTTTAACAGATGGACTTTTTTGGAGCGGACAAGACCCAGCCACATCAGCATAAGATCTCCGCCCGGCACGGAGGCAATGACCATTCTCAGCCATTGTGAATCAACACCAGCGGCAATGACCTTACTTACCCTGTTTACAAAAAACAGCATGGAAGCACAGGAAGAGTCAAAACTGTCTAAGCTGCAGCGGCTGCCTGATGCTGCACACCGGATATGTCACCTATGCTGATGAGGCAGCTTTCTTAAGTGAGGTAAAAATCAGAATACCCGACAGGTTCATTCACCTGACAGTGCTCCAGACAGGTACTTTTTTTATGTTGCGGATGAATATCTGATCCGTTAACCGCAGCCTTCTGGTAATCAGGAGCACAAAGTGCCAGTCATCCGACACGTCTTAACGAGGCATAAAGATAAACAAGTACAAGCACTGTCACATTGCACAGCACTATAGAAGCTCCGGCAGGAGTATCAGCCGCATAGGAAAAGAACAGTCCGAAACTGAAGGTAAACGCTGAAATCAGGGGCACACTGAAAACTAGACATTTAAAACTGTGACACAGGCGTGACGAGGTAAGTACCGGCATCACCATCAGACTTGAAATCAGCAAAGCTCCCATCATTCTCATGCCCAGAACTATGGTAACGGCAGTCATAACCGACAGAATAAACTTGATGAGTCTGACTTTTTTCCCCGCTGCTTTGGCAAAGTACTCATCGAAAGTCACTGCAAAGATGTTTCGCTTGAGCAGCAAAAAAAGCATCAGAATCAGCACGCAAAGTACAACGGTCAGCAGCACATCATCGCTGTCAAGTCCAAGGATAGAACCGAACAGAAAATTATTGACCTCGGTATTCATACCGTTTGACAGCGACAGCACAGTCACACCGACTGCAAGTGAGGTGGTTGACAGCAGTGCGATAGCCGCATCTCCACGCAGCAGGTTGCGCTCCCCCAGAAAAAGCAGTACTACTGCAACAGCCATGACCACAGGCAGAGCAATGACATAAGGAGTCTGATTGAGGGCAGCGGCGCAGGAGAGAGCACCAAACCCCACATGGGAGAGACCGTCACCGGCCATGGACATGCGTCTGAACACAAGCGGAATACCGAGCAGACCGGAGACAATACTGAGGCAGATACCGCAGACAAAGGCTTTAACCATAAAACCATAGGAGAACATCTGCGTAATGAAATCGATCATAGGTGCTCCTCCTCATTTCTGAAGAATTCTGTTTTTCTGTATTCCAAAGGAGTGCCTAAAAACCTGATCCCATGGTCAAAATGCATGATAAGTCCCGGTAATTGCAAGGCCCTGTTCAGATCGTGACTGACCATCAGCACCGCCGCCTTCCGCTCCATGTTAAGTCGGACAATCAGTTTATAGAGAATATCCGTTGACTGCAGGTCCAGACCTGCCACCGGTTCATCAAGAAGGAGCAGTTGTTCCCCCGCACACAGCGCCCTGCACAGCAGCACCTTTCTGCGCTGCCCGCCCGAGAGATTACGGTACTGTTTTAAAAGAAGGTCCTTTATTTCCATAAAGGAACAGATACTGTCAAGTTTCTGCTGTTTTGCTTTGGATAAAAACGGCCAGAAAAGATGGTCATCCTTAAAACCTGATTCAATGACCTCATAGGCGGTAGCGGGAAAATCCTGAAACTGCCTGTTTTCCTGCGGTAAAAAACCTTTTTGCAGACGCTCTTTTCCGTTTCCGGCGGTAAACCTGCCAGAGGTAGCCTTCCTGATGCCACAGAGCACTTTTAAAAGTGTACTTTTTCCCGCGCCGTTGGGTCCAACCACCGTAATAAATCCCGCCTCCGGCAGGGAAAAGGAAACATCAGCAAAAACAGTCTGATCGTTATAGGATGCACTAAGATGCTCTACCTGTAAAACATTAGTCATTACATATAAAGCAGGCCGCGCCTGCTTTGCTCCTTTAATTTAAAACCTCTTTGAGAACCTCAAGATTGGCACGCATCAGTTCAGCCATGGAAAGCTGTGACTTGAACTGCTCAGGACTTACATTGTGACACGAATTGAGGGTCAGAACCTTCACCCCTGTCTCCGCGGCAATAGTCCTGCCTATCTTTTCGTTTGAAAATTCTACTGTCAGTACCGCAGGTACCTTAAGTTCACGCGTCTTGCTGATAAGAAAAGCCACTGTTGAGGCTGAAGCCTCACTCTCAGCCGCACAGCCCTTAAAAGCAGCGAAATAATCAAGTCCGTAGTCCTTTGCAAGGTATAGAAACGGGAAACGGTCTGCCATGATAATGGTTTTGCGCTCCGACTTGCCAATCAGATCGCGAAGATCCTTATCAAGAGCGGTAAATCTGGCTGCATAATCTCGGGCATTGGCACGGAAAAATTCAGCATTTTCAGGATCAAGCGCGGCAAGTTTCTCACAGAAAAGTTCAATCATCTGTATGTCACGCCGCGGTGAGGTCCAGATATGCTCATCAAATTCAGGTCCCCGTGAAGAGTTCGACTCATCCTCATCTTCCACTTCTTCTGCCGTCATGCCTTCCACCATTTCCTCCTCATAAAGCTTCGGCATAGTTTCGGTCAGAATCAGGGTCTTAACCTTTTTGCCCTGTGAGGAGAGGAGTTCCTCAACCCACTCGTCATGTTCAGATCCTGTATAAATAAAAAGATCGCAGCCAAGGATTTTTTCAATATCACCGGGAACAGGCTCAAAGGTATGAACCTCCATTCCAGGTTTTAGAAGCATTGCAACATCAGCCTTATCCTTCACAATATGCTTTACCACGTCATACTGCGGATAGATAAGGGTAACAATATTAAGTCTGGCAAATGCCGGCATATTCATTAAAAAAAGCATCACGACCAGAGCACTCATTTTAAAAAGCAGTTTAATCATATCTTCCTCATAACAGTTTATCTTGAATAACAGTAAGTACACGGAAGAAATCTATTCTGTCTTCTTAACCTTCAGTGACACAGGAGTAACAGCACACAGGAGCCAAACCGTAAAGACGACTGGTACCTGAAAACCGTTACAGGCTGACTTCGGGATGGTAATGCCGTCACCGGTGCAGTGCAAAGCAGTAAGCTGACAGCCTACTGCCTGTATATTCTGACAGACTGCGCAGTCTTCATCACCGCTGCAGTCATGATGCCAAACCTGCACCGTATAAAGAGGATAAAGCAGCGACAGCAGCATACAGAGCAGGAACACTGCCGACAGTGTACGGTTATGACGGTCTATTTTCCCTGTGGCTATCAGAAAACTCACTTTCCACGCTCCGCACAGAATCGGCACAAACCGTACAGATAGGTCTGACCGGGCTGGAGCAGAAATGAATGATGCGCAAGCAGATGACTGCGAAACTCCTGCAGATGCTCACACCCTACCTTTTCAAAACGTCCGCAGGAGGTACATTTTAGAAAAAAGCAGTCTTCGTTTGAGACTTCGTGACTGTTCAGAGAGTACAGGGCACAGTGAGGACCACCGAGTCCAGGATCTTTTTGCAGTACCCCGTCTCTGACCAGAGAGTCCAGCTGACGATATATGGTGGCAATGCCTATGGAGGCACCGGTCTGAGTCAGTTTTTCCTGGATCATCGTAGGAGACAGAGCTCGACCGGCACTGTTTTCAAACAGACTGACAAGTAAAGATCTGTTTTTGGTTTTATATGCCATAGTCCACTACAATCTGATAAACTTATCAGATTGTAGTGGGCAGGTTAGCATATGTCAACTCAATTTTTCATCTCCATCCGCCTTTACGGGAAGAGAAGCCACGGCCCCGTCACCATCGGGCAGCTTCTGACCGCATTCAGAACAGAACTTCTGACTTCTCGCGTAACGCGCTCCGCATTTGGGACAGGTTTTCATCGCCAGTTTACGGCGCAGCATGGCAATATGGACTACGCAGGGAATCGTTACCCGATAGGCCGGTCCTGCCAGATCAAGTAGCGTCCAGATCCCTGTTATCACCCAGCCTATAGGTCCGGCAAACAGAGAAAAGGCTCTGCTCAGTGAAGCATTGGCAGCAAAGGTAAGACCGTGACCCAGAAGTGCCCTTGATACCGCATTTGCCACAATAAGGGTAAAGTTCAGGGCCGAAGCACCTGATGCCTGAATGGCAGCCTGTACCACGGCAACAGGCAATGATTTTGGCAGTGCTGAAATTAGACTGCCCACGCCTAAGGTATCGAGGAATTCCTGTCTCTCCTTCTGATTCATCTTCTCATAGGCCTGACCTGCAATCTTAAGCAGGATAAGATCTTCTAATGTCTCAATGGAAGCATCTTTTGGATACCTTACATCGAATTTGTCCGCGACATCCTGTACTATCTCCCGATAGGATGGACCTGAGGCTCTGAAAATATTGAGAAAAGAATTGCCGCCGAAGGCCCTTATCTCGTGTTCAATAGCGCCACGGTATTTTTCATGGTCAGGTGCGTAACGTCTGTATTCGTCATTCTTGGTAAGACCTTCAGTAAGATTGGCCTTGAGGATATAGCCTACAAGAGGATCAAGATCTTCCTGTCCGGCAAGACTGATGACCGGGGTCAAATCAAAATCAAAATCGTTATCTGACATATCAAACCTCTTTTGAAAAAAAGTCATCTACCAGAGATGAGAAATAACGGATAAGAACTTCCTTTGACGAAGGCCCCTCCTTTAACAGAGTCTCAGAAGAAGCAAACCTGTTTACCGCCTTCTGCTTCAACTTTAACAGCAGATCAGGACTTACCTCCTGTGCCAGAACCAGATCACGCAGAGCCTGTCCCAGGTAAGGGGCAGGATTGAAGCGTTCCCTAGCCGCCTGTTTTTTAAGTTTTTCACGCCGACGCTGCTGACGTTGCGCATCGGTTAAGGGAACTTTATTACCTACCATAACGTTACCTCCTTGTGATTAACTATATACGTGACGTCACGAAATTTCAAATTAATTTTAAACTGATCTGCGATATTCTGCACAAAGTCTTTGCTTTATAAAGAGTTAGAATGAGATAAATATTTGGGAGATACAATCTTGTCTAATCTAGTGAAGGATGTTTTCTGTACAGCTTTTCTATGTATATTCGTCGCTGGCTGCAGTTCACAAACCGGGCACCATTCTCTGTCCGGGGCAGATCCGACAGCCGAACAGGTTTGTGCAAACGATACATTCATCATCTACTTTGACGATGATGAGGCTGAGGAGCGGATAAGTACCTTTGTTTCTCAGTTAAATGGCGACATCGTAAATGATTACCGGAACCTTAATGCGGTTACTGTTCACTTCCAACGTTCTCTGTCTGCGCTTGAGACTGACAATCTTGGCAGTATCGAGGGTGTGCTCAGTGTTCATAAGGACTGTATGCTCAAACTTCACTAGTTGTTAGTTACATCGGAAGTGAACTACGCAACTGCAAGTAAACGTTTTTCTTTCTTCAGCCGCTGCTGCGCTTTCTTTGCATACCCGTAAATTCAAAGTGCTGCATAATGATCACAGACGTTACTGACTGAAAATTAAGAAGATTAATATAGTAATTCTAGAAATAACACAGCATATTCACTGTTTTTCTGACCGCCAGCAGATTGACCTGAAAAAAATTACTAAAGCTCAATTTCAGGGAAATTTACGGATTTAATCTGGCAAACCATAGCTGACCGATATTCTGCAACTCATTCAGATTAGGCGAAAATAATTATATTCTTAGAATTAAAGTCTTATATAGTAGACAAAAACTGTTCGGCAGATTCTCGTTCTTTTCATGTTTACTTTTTGTTATTAAGTGATAATTTTCTCAAGTTTAGCAAAACAAAATGAGATCATTCTCATACTCTCTTCTGCTTTTTTTTACTAGAATTAAACTGAGTACATACATAATTACAATTAAACAAACATAAGGATAGAGGACGACGGTATGGTTAAAGGACTCAGCAGGGTTATTGCCCTATCAGCAAATATCGAACCGAACAGTGAAATGGAATTACTGTACGACAAAAAAAACTCCGAACTGTTTGGCTTTAAACACAGTAAACATTCTCACACCCCACGGTGCTCCTTCTCAGGAGAGAATGATTCAGGACTGAACGCTGTTCTGCTTGCAACCCTTGAAAAACCGGTAACTGCAGCGTGGATACTCAATAAACTGTTTCAGTATGATCCGCAGGCGGTAAATTAACACCGAACGACTCTTTTTTTTTCATCCCGGAGAGAAAACATCATCAGTTCTGATGATGTTTTTGTCTGAATAATGCAGGATATATCAGTAATCATCGCAGATATCACCACACTTGAGTGTGATGCCATTGTCAATGCTGCCAACAGCAGTCTGCTGGGAGGAGGTGGTGTCGACGGAGCAATACACAGAGCTGCAGGTCCGAAACTGCTTGAAGAATGCAGAAGTCTGCACGGCTGTCAGACAGGAGAGGCGAAAATAACCTCCGGCTATAATCTGCCATCTGACCATGTTATCCATACGGTAGGACCGGTCTACTCTGGCAGTTCTGGAGACAGTATCAGCCTGGCCTCCTGTTACACAAACAGTCTGAATCTAGCCAGAAAGCACAATCTGCACAGCATTGCCTTTCCGTCCATAAGCACCGGAGTATATGGCTATCCGGCGCAGGAAGCGGCCAGGACAGCCTTCTGTGCCTGCATCAGTTGGCTGCAGGAGCATCAGGACTACAGCATAAGGATCATATTCTGCTGCTTTGACAGTTACACCAAATCTCTTTATGAAAAACTTGTGACCGAACAACGGTAATCTTCAAATCCTGACTGCATGTCAAAGACAAAACACTGCTGTCTTAAGTCCATGTGGAATGTCAGTCAGCTCTTTTAAGAGTAAAAAACAGGATCTCAGCAGGGTTAAACAGGCGCAGCGCAAACCCCTGCCACATGGAGGTGCCACGACTGACCCACAGTTTTGTTCCCTGCTCAAGATAGTATTGCCCTGCCACATAACCGCTGTTGGCAAGAGCAACCAGACAGTCAAGTCCGGGAGCCATACCTCCGTGAGTATGTCCTGACAGGACCAGATCCGCATTTCCTTTGACCGCGCCGGCTTTGGACGGGCGGTGGGAGAGCAGAATCAGCGGCACTTCTTTTCTGGCATTATGAACCGTGGAGAGCACCTCAAGACTTGAGGCAGTATCCAGAACTCCTGCCACGGTCAGAATTATCTGCCCATTGCGGGAGATCTCAGTATGGCTGTTATCAAGAAACACAATTCCGCCCTTGCCGTAGAAACCTTTCCACTGCTCATAATCCCAGTAGATCTCATGGTTTCCCTCACAGGCATAGATACCGTCTTTAGCCTTCAGTCTGTAGAGGATCTGCGCCCTGTCACCGATCTCGCTTACACGACCATCCTGAAAATCACCGCCGATCAGGATAAGGTCTGGATGCTGCGCATTTACCAGGTTGACATAGTCCTCGATCTCAGAAGACCTGCTCAGACGGTTAATATGCATATCGGCAAGAAAGGCAATCCTGTAATTCTCAGCACTTTCCGGCAGATTTTTAAGATATATGGTCTGTTCATGGATTTCAGGTGACATCCAGGCATTTGCACAGGCATAGCAGGAAAGAGCAAACCACAAAACGGTCATTAGTGCCAGAAGCAAAGGTGATGAAACACTTATGAAGGTCTTCTTGAACGAACGACGAAAAACCTTGATGGGAATATTGCAGATATCACGTAAAAAACAGTACACAACCAGACCTATCGCTGTACAGAACAGTGAATTTAACAGCACAAGCGGTATTCTTGAGAGTTGTGGATCAAAAATACTTCCCCCTACAATTCTGTCAACATATGCTCTTGAGCACATCAGCAGAATCAGCATTATTGCCGCAAATTTATAACGTATCTTAAGGGTAAGAGGCAGTACCGCACGGACCACTAGAACAAGCAGAATGACAATGACACAAACAAAAAGAATATTATGAAGCATGCGCCTTTAGAGACTAAAACATCAAAAATAAGAGGAACTGTCTGAGACTGAGGAGGTCTGTCGTAAACAGTCTGTACTGGGACAGGAATTCTATCACATAAAGCTCTCGATTAGTTCGTCCTGTGTGAATACAAAGTCGCGTTTACATCCTCCTCAGACTTCAGCAAGAGGATTCCTACTGTAGAGACTGATTGCTTAGCTTGCTTCGGTGGGTTGGAACTGCTGACCTCTTATGAGGTTCACTCAGCTAGTTCAAATCTAGACTCACTCCATAGCCGGGCAAGTCCTACCCTTTTTATATTGATAGCTCCAACTAGATCTGCATTGTCGGAGTAACCAGATTTCATACAGACCACCATGATTAGTCTGGTGCCTTCATATCCCAGTCCTGAAGGACGAGGTTTTACGGCGCCTTTTGATAAAAAACATATTTAAATTTACTGAAAAATCAGCGCGCTACACATTAGACGAGAGCGAAATTTCGGTTGCATAATATCATATAATAATGTTAGAGGTTTTAAAGAAGGGAAGGACCTATTCGATGGCTGAGTATTTAAATTGCGGCAATGATAGTTTTAAAAAAACATTACGTTCAGATTTTGTTGACAAATCATTGCTGCTTAAAGATTTAAACTGTTTATTAAATACTGAGTCTCAATATGTATGCCAGACCAGACCCCGCCGTTTTGGAAAATCCGTCAATGCCAAAATGATCAATGCCTATTACTCTAAAGGCGGTGATTCAAAAGAGCTGTTCTCTAAACTTAAAATTGCCAAAGATCCTTCTTTTGTAAAAGAAC
>JAGBLM010000096.1 GCA_017635415.1 Succinivibrio sp.
TCAAGCATCCGCTCTATGACCGGCATGCCACGCTTCATGACATTGCCAACCACAATCAAATCCGGCTTAGTATCAAGTGTCGATGCGTCAAACCCCTTGATGAGTTCAATGCCGGCATGCTCAAGTTCCGTACTCATCGGCGGATAAACATTAAGATCAGATCCTGTTACCTTAAAACCCGCCTGTTTGGCAATCATGGCGATACCGCCCATAAAGGTACCACAGATGCCTAAAATATGTATGTGCATTTAATTCTCGCTAAATCACTTCAAAGCAAACCAGTCATTATTTTTCAGCGCACTTCAGATACTGATCGAATGCTTTAGTGTGTCTGCCTACGGCTTTCCCGTCCTTATACTCGATAGTATAAACGGCAACATCGTATCTGTTTCCCCATTCAAGAGCCTTATCAGCGCCCATAACCAGAAGTCCTGTATCCAGAGCATCCGTGACAAAGGTACTGCGATCTATAACCGTTACTGACAGAGTACTGTGCTCAACCGGTCTGCCGGTCACAGGATCTATCGCATGAGAGAAGACCTTTCCTGTGGCTTCATCCTTGAAGAAGTTACGATAGGAACCTGCGGTGGACATAGCCTGATCCAGCGGACAGACCACAGCAAAAACCGAATGCTCAGGTTTGGAAGGGTCCTCAATTCCGACCTTCCAGAATTCTCCCTTAGGATTCATACCGCGTGACCTGCTGGCCCCCGCTACGGCAACCATGTAGTTTTTGACATCAAGTCGGTCAAGCGCTCTGGCCACGGCATCGGCACCAAGCCCTTCCCCTACTGTGGCAAGGTCGAGTTTAACCCTGCGGTCATGCTTGAGAAGAAAAGGTCCATGCGGTGTTTTTCTAACTTCAAACTTATCCGATCCCACATATTTTCTGGCCTCGTCGATCTCCTCCTGTGAAGGGATCCTGCCCCCTGTTTTCTTCTTGCCAAACCCCCACAGGTTGACCAGCGGCCCCACTGAGATGTCCATAGCCCCGTCAATTCGCCTTGACTGATGAACACATTCCTCAACAATGTCAGCCAGGTACTCTGACACAGGATACGGCTGTGTCGATTCAAAGGCATTGAATTTGGATAGTTCCGCCTCATCATCAAAGGTGGATATTGCATCTATAATTTTCTTGAATTCATCCTCAGCCAGTTTTTTGAGTCCTGCCTCACCACCTGCAAAACCACCGGGAACAGTAATGGAGTAAAAGGTACCCATGGTCTTACCTGATACCTTCGTCACCACCGAGGTTTCTTCCCTTGCGGCATTTTTATCCCCACAGCCGCCGGCAAGAAAGAGACCAGACACCAACACTGAGAAAAGAGTACATTTGAAGATTTTATTAGTTAACATGAAAAACAGTCCAGACAGGGGTTGTCACCACAGCTGTTCTGCGGTGACAGTTATGCGGATTAAACGTCGCGGTGAGGAATTGTAAGTCTTGCTGCCTTGCACTTGTCCGAGGCATGGTTCTCCTTGCCTCCGGCGAATCCGCAGGAACCATGACAGGAGGCACAGGTCATGCCTTCCAGAATGGCATTCGTCGCCTCATCCTCTGATTTTAACGGTTTATTCCTTAGAAGTCCTATGGACAAACCGCCCACAAAAAGGAGAAAAAAGATAAAGGAAATCAGATATATCATTAGTCTTACCTCTGCTTTACGTACCTCTTAATTATAGCAGTGTTTGACTGTCTTTTATCAAAAGGCACCGTAAAACCACGCCCTTTAGGGCGGATATAAGGCGCCATACTAATCAGGTGTTTTTTGTTGTTCTATGTATTGTCTGAATGGAAATAGGTGCACCTCCACAGGAAGAAGCAAAATAAGATGGACTCCACAGAGCCTTGCCCCATAGTGCTTTGGTAATAGAAGGGTATTGCCTTGAACGAATAATCCTTGAAGACACTCCTTTAAGTCTGAAGACTAACTCTGCTATGGCAAGCTTAGGAGGGTATAAAACGAGGAGATGAATATGGTCTTCTTCTCCATCAAATTCGATTAAAGAAGCTTCTAGTTGACAACAAACAGTTTCAAAAATGACTTTAAGCTCAGTTAAAATTGAGCGGTGAAGATTTTTCGATGATATTTGGTCACAAAGAATAGATGAACATGCAGATTAAAAGTAGAATGTCTAGTGTGGTAAACAACAGTTTTCATTGAGATAGCAAAAGATTAAATGGAAGCAGCAGATAATCAGTTCAGATTGGCCTATAAGTTTGAGCTTATGGTAAAACCTGGGCAAGCTCATCTTTTGCGTCTGTTCTGTGGGCACTGTAGATTTTGCTATAACCAGATGTTGTCCATGCTCATGGATGAATATGAAGCCTATAAAAAAGTGCTTGAAGAATTAAAGGGACAAGGTAAAAGTGAGACAGAAATCCTTACCTACCAAAAAGAGCATCGGCCTAAACTGAGGAAATTTGACTTAACTGGAGAGAGGCTCCGGCAGCTCAAAGAACAATATCCATTCTTAAACCAGTGTCACTCTCAGGTGCTGCAGCAGAAGGTACAGGATTTACATAGTGCCTATAAAAACTTCTTTGAGCAACCAGCCAATGGATATCCCAGATTCAAAAAGAAGGGGCAGCAGGACTCCATAAGATTTCCTCAGGGCTATAAACTCGATGAAGCTAACAAGAGGATATTCCTCCCCAAGCTAGGTTTCATCAGATACCGTAAAAGCAGAGAGATAATAGGAAAAATCAAAAACGTTACGGTAAGTTTGAGTCATGGCAAATGGTACATGTCCATTCAGACTGAGTTTCCTCTAGTACCTATACTTACCCATGCTAATTTAGAAACTGCAGTAGGCATTGATGTGGGGGTAGTGAAGCTTGCCACCCTCTCAGACGGTCAGTTCTATGCACCACTAAAAGGTTTGGTAAGGCCTATTGCAGATAAGATTGCCATTCTGCAACAAAGATTACAACATAACACTAAAGGCTCCTACAGAAACCGAGAGTTAAAGCAGCGTATCAATAAACTTCATGGCAGAGCAGCTAACCTTCGTCATAACTATTTACATCAGATTACAAGCAGCATAGTCAAAGACCACGACTATGTGATTGTAGAGGATTTAAATTTAAAGGGTATGACCAAATCAGCCTCTGGCACCATGGAAGAGCCTGGCAGCAATGTCACGGCTAAATCAGGATTGAATCGCTCCATACTTGAGGAAGGTTTAGGAGAGTTGGTAAGGCAGCTTGAATATAAGTTAAAACTCAAAGGTGGAATTCTTATCAAAGTTGACCCACGCAATACCTCCAGGACTTGTCCCAGATGTGGTCATGTGGACAAAGAAAACCGCAAAACCCAGGCCGGCTTTTGTTGTGTTAAATGTGGCTATTCCAACAATGCAGATCTAGTTGGAGCCATCAATATAAAAAGGGCAGGACTTGCCCGGCTCGGGAGTGAGTCTGGTCACGAACCAGAGCAGCTGTAGTTCCTAAAGAGACTGCAGCTGAGTGAACCTCATAGGAGGTCAGCAGCTCCAACCCACCGAAGCAAGCTAAGCAATTAGTCTCTGCAGTAGGAATCCTCTTGCTTTAGCAAGAGGAGGAAGTCAAGGATTACAAAAAAGCTTCTCATCTGTAACTTTTCTTTAACATACTGAGACTGATGCTTTGTCATCACCGTTTGGCATATAATAGGCGCATTATTTTGTAACCATATTGAAGAGACATACGATGCGTTCAAGTCAATACTTACTATCAACCCTCAAGGAAAACCCAGTTGAAGCCTCGCTGGCGAGTCATCGCCTAATGTTAAGAGCAGGCATGATCCGTCAGGTCGCCTCTGGTATTTACACCTGGCTGCCGACCGGTATGAAGGTTCTGGCAAAAGCCATTAACATTGTGCGTGAAGAAATGAACCGTGCCGGGGCTCTTGAGATTGCCATGCCAATGGTGCAGCCTGCCGAACTGTGGAAGGAATCAGGTCGTTATACCAAATACGGTCCTGAACTGTGCCGTTTCAAGGACCGCAAGGAGGGTGAGTTTGCACTCGGACCAACCCATGAGGAAGTCGTGACCGATATGGCCAGACGTGAGATCAAATCCTCGCGGCAGCTGCCTTTATGCGTTTATCAGATCCAGAACAAGTTTCGCGATGAGATCCGCCCGCGTTTCGGCGTAATGCGCGGTCGTGAATTCCTGATGAAGGACGCCTATTCCTTCCATATGGATCATCAGTCCCTAGAAAAAACCTATCAGGATATGTATGACGCCTACAGTCGCGTCTTTACCCGTATGGGTCTTGAATTCAGACCGGTGGAAGCTGATACCGGTTCCATAGGCGGAAACCATTCCCACGAATTCCAGGCGCTGGCTGATGCCGGAGAAGATATCATCGCCTGGTCCGACGGCTCTATGTACGCGGCAAATATCGAAATGGCCGAGGCTCTGGCTCCGTCAGTTGCACGTGAGACACCTAAGGAGGCCTACACCAAGGAGCCAACACCAGGATGTCATACCGTAGATGAGGCAGCGGCAAAACTCGGACTTGAAGCAAAGCAGGTCTTAAAGAGTCTGGTTGTTCGCGGAGAGGAAAAAGAAGACGGCACTCACTCTCTTGTTATGCTGTGTCTGTGCGGCAATCAGGAACTCAATGAGATCAAGGCCGGTAAAATTCAGGGACTTAGTTCACCGCTTGAATTTGCAGATGAAGAAGAAATCAGAAAATTCACCGGAGCCAATCCTGGCTCTCTTGGACCTATCGGCTTTAAAGGTCGCATTATCATCGACCGTACCGCCGATAAGATGTCTAATTTCGCCTGCGGAGCAAATGAGGACGGCTTCCACCTAATTAATGTCAACTGGGATCGTGATATACAGGATTACGAAGTTGCCGATCTGCGCAATGTTGAGGATGGTGATCCAAGCCCTGACGGCAAAGGAACACTGCACCTGCGCAGAGGCATTGAGGTCGGTCAGGTCTTTATGCTTGGCAAGAAGTACTCTGAGGCTATGGGAGCAACGGTAACAGATGAAAAGGGTCAGTCCGTAGCTATGGAAATGGGCTGTTACGGTATCGGTGTTACCCGTGCCATTGCCGCGGTAATAGAACAGAACCACGATGACAGAGGCATTATCTGGCCTGATGCCTTAGCACCTTTCCAGGTGGTCATCATTGCCATCAAGCCAACCAAATCAGCAAGAGTTCATGATGCCGCGGAGAATCTTTACAAGGAACTGCTGCAGGCAGGTGTTGACGTCCTTTATGACGATCGCGACGAGCGTCCTGGGGTGATGTTCGCCGATGCCGAACTCATCGGTATTCCGCACATTGTGACCATTGGCGACAAAGGTCTTGAACAGGGCTGTATAGAGTACAAGCTAAGAAAGACCGGAGAGCGGGAAAATCTCCCTGAAAATGAAGCTGCGGCTGTTATCTTGAAAAAACTTGGCAGGTAAGATACGGCAATGAACGGGGAAAATGATGCTGCAGAACTTATAAGACAGGCCAGGGAACTTTCTGAGACTGCACTTAAAGGCTGCCCTGCTCAGACCTATGAACAGCTGGTGCCGCTGCTTGACAAGGCTGTGGCGCTTTCCCCGTCCATGAACGCAGATTATGCGCAGCTCCTGAAGGAAATAGTAAAGAATATCCTTCAGGCACAGGAAATCGATGACCTCGTGTGTATTTCAGATTATCTGGGTTATGAATTACCCTATATTCTTGAACATTGCCAAAAATAAGAGAGCGGCATATGCCGCTCTCCTCTTCTCAATTCACCGTATTTTAAATGATCTCCAGCGTACCATCGATGGCACCGGCCTGATCGAGCGCCTCAAGCACTGACATCAGATCACCAGGTGCAAGTCCAATCTGATTTACCGCCCTGACCAGATCGTCAAGAGTAGCACCGGTATCGAACTTGAACATCTTGCCCTGCTGTTCGGCCACATTAATGCTCGAATTAGGCACCACTGCGGTTGTACCGTTTGAGAAACTGTTAGGCTGCGAAACCTGCGGATCCTCACTTACCGTGACGGTCAGACCACCGTGAGTGACAGCAACAGGTTTAAGTCTGACATTGTTGCCCACCACGATAGTGCCGGTCCTCGAATTAACCACAATCTTCGCCTTATCCTCACCACGCTGCACATCAAGGTTCTCAAGAGAAGCCATGAACTGCACGCGTTTGGCCGGGTTCCGTGGCGCACTGACTCTGACTGAAGTAGCATCCTCCGCAATAGCGGAGCCTTCACCATAAACATCATTAATGGCATCCGCCAGATTTTTGGCAGACGTAAAATCAGGACGGTTCAGATTAAAGACAATACTGTCGGAGTTATTAAAATTATTCTGAACCTCGCGCTCAACAATCGCACCGTTGGCAATACGTCCCACGGTTGGAGTATTAATCGTGACCTTCGAACCGTCAGCTCCCTCAACGCCTAAGCCGCCGACTACTAAAGATCCCTGGGCAATGGCATAAACATTGCCGTCAATACCACGCAACATGGTCTGCAGCAGGGTTCCGCCACGCAAAGATGTAGCCTCACCGATTGCCGAAACAGTCACATCAATGGTCTGTCCAGGTTTGGCAAAAGGCGGCAGGGTAGCATGAATGGCCACCGGGGCCACATCTTTAATCTTAAGGGTAGTCCCGCTGTCAACCTTAATACCGAAATTGTTAAGCATGGATCTGAAACTCTGCTCTGCAAAAGCTGAGTTCTTTTCACCGGTTCCGGACAAACCCACCACCAGACCGTAGCCAATAAGCTGGTTATCCCTCACCCCTTCAATGGAGGCCATATCCTTGATGCGGGTTGCCTCCGCCGACTGCACACCGAGCATCAGCCCAAGAGGCAGAAGCAGAGCACAGGTCCATCTTTTAAAATCAGACTTCATACTTCCTCCCAACATCAGAATCAGAAGAAGATATTAAATACACTATTAAGGAACCTTGAAAGCCAACCGCGTTCCTGAGTATTAGCAAAGTCACCCGTACCGCCGTACTGAATTCTCGCATTGGCAATACGCTGAGAGGATACGGTATTATCCGCACTTATATCCTCAGGGCGGACTATTCCTGTTACACGGACATATTCATTGCCGTTATTGAGCATTAACCATTTTTCTCCGCGTACCTGCAGCGATCCGTTAGCCAGGACCTTGACCACACTGACGGAAATCTGACCTGACAAACTGTTGCTCTGGCTGGCATTTGCCTTTCCGGTAAAGGAATTGCTGCTGGAATGATTTGCTGAAGTATCATATTTGCCAAGATGAACATTTTGTCCGGCAAAAGTAGTCTTGCCAAGTTCATACTCATCTTTCTTCGAGTCATCAGTGGTCGCCTTTTTGCTTGCGGAAGTCTTTTCCTCAAGCTTTACGGAAATGATATCACCGACACGATGAGCACGGGTATCAGTATATAAACCGTTATTTGAAGTATACGGGTTGTAAATGCTGCCTGTTGGAATGGCGTAGCTGTAATCCTCCTCAGGAAGAGCCGGTGCAAAGGCCGGATCGTCAGGTTTCGGATCAAGCGCATCAAGAGCACAACCCTGCAGTGCACAAAGCGGCAACGCAATAACGGCAGCTAATAATAATCTTCTCATTTTTTCTCTCCTCACTTACCCGTTATCAGACTGCCTGAATGAGCGCACCCATCATATCATCGACAGTGGTAAGAACCTTTGAGTTCATCTCATATACACGCTGTGCGGTGATAAGATTAACCAGCTCTTCAGTGACCTTAACATTTGAGGTTTCAAGCATCGACTGCCTGATATACCCCATACCGTCCTGTCCGCCTATACCCTGCTGCGGGTCACCTGAGGCCTGAGTCTGTAAAAACAGGTTGTCACCTACAGGTTCAAGACCTGACGGATTGATGAAATCGGTAACCGTAATCTGACCTAAATCCTGAGGGGCAGCCTGATTGGCAATGACCACAGATACCGTACCGTCACGGCTTACCGTAATACCGGTGGCATTTTCCGGAACCTGCATCTGTGGCAGCAGCGGAAAACCGTCAGCGTTGACGATTGTACCCTCATTGTTTTTGGTGAACTGTCCGTTTCTGGTATAGGCAGTGGTGCCATCAGGAAGTTCGATTTCAAAGAATCCACGCCCCTGAATCATAAGGTCAAAACTGTTATCTGTGGTTTCAACGTCACCCTGACCAAAATCCTTCTGTGTTGCCACAACCTTGGCACCGGCACCGATCATCAGGCCTTCCGGAAGGAAATTATCAGCAGAAGCACGTCCGCCAGGCTGATTGATCTTTTGGTACAGCAGATCATCAAAGATGGCCCTGGACTTTTTAAAGCCGACAGTTGAGGCGTTTGCCAGGTTGTTGGAGGTCACGGAGATATTAGTCTGCTGGGCATCCAATCCTGTTTTACTTATCCATAGTGCAGGTATCATCGTTTACTCCTGTTATTCGAAAGTCATAAGTCTGTTCTGAGCCTGATCCATCTCGTCAGCCGTTTTGATCAGTTTCATCTGCGCGTCGTACTGTCGTTCAAGACGGATGAGACTTGTAAGTTCCTCGACCGGATTAACATTTGACGCTTCAAGCATGCCGCTCTGAATTTTGACAGTATTATCCTGTGCAATCTCCGTGCCATCCGTGCGACGGAAAAGACCGTCATACCCCTTTTCTATCGCCTTGTAATCCTCAGGTTTGACCAGTTTGATGCGCTGGTAATTCTCCAGAACATTCAGATCAGCACCCTGAGGTCTACCGGAAATTACACCGTCCTTGCCGATATTGAGGTCTTCAACAAGGGCCGGCAGAATAATCTGATTGCCGTCAATATCTCTTACATCAAGACCGGTATTGGTACGCAGCACATTGTCCGCATCAAGACGCAGACTGCCGAATCTGGTATAGGCCTCATTGCCTTCACTGTCGGTGACCGCCAAAAGACCTTCCCCCTGAATAGCAACATCAAGAGCGCGCTGCGTAGTCTGCATTGCCCCTCCTTGCATGTTGTAGCCGGGACGTTCGGTCATGGCAAAAGCACGGGTCGGATAGGCATCTGCGAACTCAGGCATTGCTCTTGCCTGTTCAAAATCAGCCTTAAAACCGGTAGTATTGGAGTTTGCAAGATTATTACTACGTACAGCAAGACCATTAAAGCTCTCTTTGGCCCCCGACATAGCAATCCACAATAAATTATCCATAATCCATCCCCTAAAACCGTTAAGGTTTTTCTTAAAGATGGAGAATGCATACCTTATGCCATAATAAAAATATCACTATGCTTTAAACAGTTACAAAAAAAGGAAGGCAGTAAGGGTCGAATTTCTGACACCGACGGACACCGGCAGGAACAGAATAAAAAACTCCCGTCAGCGGCACTGCGCTTTGGGGAGTTCTTCATCTTTTGGCAATTAAAGAGCAATCTCCTCAACTTCTGAAAGGGAAATGTCGCCGTAACCGAGCAGATTCAGTCTGGTATTGCTCAAGGTATTGCCCAGAGTAACACTTGAAACTGTGGCGTAGGAGGAAACCGGCAGACTGACTGCCTGACCATCCTTGACGGCATTGGCCACGATGGTATACATGCCAGGCTCAAGAGTCTTGCCCTCACTGTCGGTACCATCCCAGGAGAAGTCCATACTGCCGGATCCGGCATTGGCGGTATACTGACCGACCACGACGCCGCTGCTGTTGAGTACATTAATGGTCAGATTGTTGGCTCCAGAGCCGGCATCAATCTTGGCAGTAACCGGGTTTGTGCCGTCAAAGAAAGCTTTTGAACTGTCCACCAGAACAGATCTGCCCACCAGACTTGATGCGGTAAGAGCGGTGCTGGAACTTACCGATCCGGTAATGTCACTCATGCCCTTTTGAATATCCGCAAGACTACTTACGACTGAAAGCTGTGACATAGTGGTAACCATCTGGTTATTATCCACTGGGGAACTAGGATCCTGATTGCTCAGCTGGGTAGTCAGAAGTTTCAGAAAGTCTTCCTGACTTAAGGCACTGTTGGACTTCTTCGTGGCGGCATCATTCTCTGCCGCTATGTAAGACGATGTTTTTCCAATCGTACTGTAATCAAAACTGCTGTTGCTCACGGGAAGCCTCCTTAATTCTTTAGGAACAGCGGCAAATATTTCCGCTTATGATCCTGTATCCGATATTATTTCAATTATTATGCCAACATAAAAATTCCACTAAGATTTTTTTACTGTTTGAAAGATAATAATTTTTTGTAGTCATTAGCAATTGGGGATGCCCTCTCACCTCTTAATCTGCGCTCGACTTACCCAGGACAGCAGGACAAAATTGCCGCTTTGGCGATAAAAGCGGCAAAGTCTAACCTTAATCTTAGCTCAGATTCTTTTCCCGCCGAGTAAAAACACAAAAAAAAGGTCGCTAGTGTTTTCACCTGCGACCCCATACGACTTTCGAAACTCCGTTACTGTCCCTGACCAAGTCTTAAAGTCTGCAGCAGCATTTTCTTGGCGTTTTCCGCCATCTGAACTGCAGTCTGATATGAACGATTGGCACTTATCATATCGGTAAGTTCTTCAACCTGATTGACATTCGGTCTGTAGATATAACCGTTCTTATCTGCCATAGGATGATTAGGATTATATTCCTGAATTGCCGGAGCATCAGATTCAACTACACCGCGCAGCGATACCCCGACACCATACGGCTCACCAGACACAGGATCAAGCCCCTCTCCATTCTCTTTCTGTCGTTCCACCGCCTCAGCATAGGCGGCAGAAAAAAGAGGACGTCTTGCTTTATAGGTCTGTTCAATAGATGAACTTACTGATTCGGCATTAGCAAGGTTTGACGCGGTAGCATTAAGTCTTACTGACTGAGCATTCATCGCGGTACCTGCAATATCAAGAATGTTGAAAATACTCATAACATCACCTCAAATTCATTCCAAAATCAGGCACCTGTGGTACGCAGCGCACTCATCAGTTTAGTTATTCTGCCGTTTAAAAACTGCAGCGTTGCCTGATACTCGATAGAATTGTCGACATATTTCATACGCTCAGTATGTACTTCAACAGTATTACCGTTACCGGTATCCGCCTGATACGGCATACGGTATTTAAGGGTTTTGTCAGGCTCCTTGCCCGGAAGATCGTTTACGTCAAAATGGCGAGAGGAAGTCTTTGTCATCTCAAGTTGACTGTCCTTTTGGAACTGTAAATTTCCTGCCTGAGCAAGAGCGTTCTTAAAATCTAGGTCACGGGCCTTATAACCAGGGGTATCAGCATTGGCAAGGTTGCCTGCGAGCACCTCTGCACGATGATTTCTAACCTGCATGGTATATTGATGAATACCAAAGGCTTTATCAATTGAAAGTGCCATCTGTTTACCTCGAAGTGTCAAAATTTTTGCTTATTAACTGTGCTGACAGTTATATCGCATAAAGTATGCCAACATATTAAGATGAGGAAGCACAATCGCAGAAATTCAACACACAGTATGTCAATTATGGGATGACGAAATTGAGTACCCGAGGAGCTGTTTCAGGGGGGCCCAAGTTTTGTCGCTCACTGCCCGCCTAATTGGCGGTAGACAACTTGATGGAGTAAGCGAGGAAGAACTGCAGTAT
Organism: Succinivibrio sp.; assembly: GCA_017635415.1. Taxonomy (GTDB): domain Bacteria; phylum Pseudomonadota; class Gammaproteobacteria; order Enterobacterales; family Succinivibrionaceae; genus Succinivibrio. The sequence goes on from JAGBLM010000096.1 coordinate 11,558, forward strand.
CTGATGGGTAACAGTTGGCTTTACGGAGTTACGACTGTCAATATATTGATAATGGGGTCCCTGTGGTGTGGGCAAAACTTCACTGGCCTGCTGTCTGCTTAATAACATTGCAAGAGAAGGAGATAGTGTGAAATTCTGCCGTATGTGTGACCTCTCAGTAGAAATTATGACCATGTCAGGTAATCCTGCTGGACTAAAGGCTTTACAGGATAAACTTGCCAAATACAAAGTGCTGGCAATAGATGATTTGGGAGCAGAGCCCTTGATGACAGAGGTCGTTTCGTTTCTCTATGGACTTATTGACTCCAGAGCCCCGGTAAAACCGACCATTGTGACCACTCAGCTCAAACCAAGTGGAATTATAGCGGCTCTTGGCAGTAACAGTCAGGCAGAGGCTATTGTTGACAGACTCATGAAGCCCTGCAAAATGATAACGCTGGAGGGAAATCAAAGAGACCGACGGTCTAAGAGAAAATAACTAATAAGGGCGGGAGCCTAACGGCTCCCGATCCGAATAAATATCTTTACCGATCTTAAAAAGAATTACTGTACCGATGAGTTGAGAATTTTTGGATGTTTTCTGATGTAGCAATTTCTTTCATAACAGGCAACTCCCTAAACAGTCTCATTATAGCAATTCGGATCCTGAAAAATAAAAAGGCAGAATAGGTGTCATATCCTGCCTTTTGCATCACTTTATCTGATTCAGATCATATCCTAGAAAGTATATTTAACCTCAGCAGTGGCCCAGGCTCCACGGTATTTCTCACCGCAAAGACCTTTTATACCGAGGTCAAAGTTAAAGCCCTTGTTGCCTTCAGGTACGATTCTGACGCCGACCTCAGCAAAGGCACGGGTGCCATCCTGCTTTGACGGTTCA
>JAGBLM010000097.1 GCA_017635415.1 Succinivibrio sp.
AGAAAGGAGCACAGACCTACCTGACGATTACATCTTATTTAAGCACCGCCCGTAAACATGGCATCAATGCATTTGCTGCATTGACCGCCGCTTTTAAGGGCGAGGCTGAGAAAGTTTTAGGGTAGGTTCTGAGTAGATACGGTAAATGGAGCGATTTGACTGTAAGAGGGAAAATTCTCAGTGATGTTATAGATTCCATCTTAAGAAGCAAGATTCAACGGATAAGAAAAGGCTCAGTATACTCACTGTCTACAATGATTGGTAAATGTCAGTCACTAATGTGTTTCCGAGACAAAAATCTGAGCAGGTATATGTTGAGGTAGCAAACAAACAAGTTAGAATCTGCTATGAGGAATTGGGAGTAACAGTACCTCAAAAGATCGATCTGAAATCATATATGACCGATCTTTTTGATCAAAATATATAGTGTTACTTTTGTATTTATCTTAGGTTAAATGATGAACCTGTTTTTGCGGAAAGACTGCCATGAAGAAAATAGCTCTGTCAGAACACATTGAGATTATCTATGAAGATGACAGTATCTACGTCGACAAGACTGAATACATCTATCACCTCATCAAACACCATGAGCGGGTTTTCTACTGCCGTCCCCGCAGATTTGGTAAATCTCTTACACTGAATATTATTGGCACTCTCTTTGAAAAAGGAGTTGATCCTTACTTTAAAGGGACATGGATTTACGACAAATGGCAGGAGGACCGCTATCCTATACTGCGTTTGTCCTTTCTTCATTTCTCTATTACGGATGTTGATAAGTTCAGGCGCTACCTTTGCTATGACCTTGCCCGCTTTGGCAGAATGTTTGGCATAGAGCATCTTGATGAGGAACAGGATCCTGCACTCTGCCTGAGAAAACTGCTGTCTGCCCTACCTCATGGGCAGCAGATAGTAGTGCTTATCGATGAGTATGACTGCCAACTTACCGCCAATATCAGCAAAGTCGACCTTTATGCACAGTTTATCGCTGTAATCAGTGATTTTTATGCGGAGTTTACAGGCAATAAACACATCAGATTCCTGGCAGTCACCGGGGTCACCCGTCTTAAATCTGACTTTATCTTTTCAGAAGGCACAGATATTGAGGATGTGTCCTATGACCATGCCTACGCCAGGATGATAGGCTTTACCAGAACGGAGATAAAAAAGTACTATCCTGATTACCTCAAACTTGCTGTCGGGTTTGAGCAGCACAAAGAGCCTGCTGCTGTTACCGATAAGGAAACAGAAAATCTCCTGGACCGCATGACTGAGTATTATGCCGGTTACTGCTTTGATGAGCGCTGTGAGCAGAAGGTGTTTTCAACCTGGTCGGTAAAGGAGTTCCTGCATGGTTTAGAGGGTAATAAAAGTACAGAATTCGAATCTTATCATTTCTGGTTTGAATCAGGGGGCAGACCTGCGATTCTGACCAACTATGTAGCATCGCCAGAACTTAAGGTACAGGATCTGTTGGCCTCCGCTGTAGAAAGCAGTTATGACGTTTTTATGAATCCGCCCTCTCTTCCTTTCATGGATTTGAATGTACTTATGTGTCAGACCGGGTATCTGACCTTGAAGTCTGAAATAAACATGCATGGGAGTATAAGATTAGGTCCGCCCAACAAGGAAGTCTCCTTTGGTCTGGCAAGATGTTTATGCAGCAGATTCTTTACCAGCCAGATTGATATTTTTACCCACGAAAATTTCAATCTGCTTGAAAACGGTAATGCCGGGGAACTTATTGACCTGTTCAACAACCTATTTGCTTTGGTTGACCATGATAACTATCCAATTGATAGTGAAGCGGCATTGAAAACACTTGTGCAGTTCTATCTTCTGGCCTGGGGCACTGATGTCAGAACAGAGCAACACAACAGCAAAGACAAAGGCAGAAGCGATCTTATTGTCAATTTTCAAAAACGCCGGATGGTTATCGAACTTAAGTTCTCGCCTGACGGCAAGAACAGTGAAGTTCTTCTGCAGGAAGCAATAAACCTAATAGAGGACAAGGAGTACGGCACGGAAAATCTTTTGGGTCGTGAACTTTTAAAGATTGCCTGTGTATTTGATGCTGCAGAAGATCATAGAAAGATAACTGTATTTAAGACAGTTGTCTGAGAATACCGTTTTGTATTCTCTGAAAATTTAAGCAAATAACGGACAAGCTCTCTTGGAGGCAAAACCACACAGACAGAAGGATATACAGCCATAGACAGGCAAGTATTGCCTTAAAACAGGATCTGAATGATCTGATTTACTCAGCGCAGTTGTCTCATCATTTGGGGAATGACCGATGCAGTTATCTTCACGTCAAGACTCTGCATTACGTACTAGAAATCAGCAGACAGTCCGTCTTCTCCATCCTCAGTTTTACTGTCTGAGGACTTGTCCTTCTCCCCATCAGCAGTACTCTTCACAGGCGAGCCATCCTCACCTATCTGCATTTCTCCGCCTGAAGCCGTACCTAAGGACTCCCCTTCGGCTGCAACAATAGGTTTGCCGTCAGGACCTATACTGGCAGGTCCACCGCCTGGGGAAAAGAACTGAACCTCAGGCTGAGTACTGGTCTGTTCTTCATTCTTTTTCTCATCAGCTTCCTCTTCTATTACCGGAGTAAGACCATCAGAAGCTGGTTTAGGCTTTAATGTATAGTCCTTAGGAGCATACCCGGGAGGTTCATTTGAGACGTAATCAGGCAGCAATCCAACTTTGCCGCGCGCATTGCCAACCTTTTTGTTCAGACTGACACAGTCCTTGGCAACCTTGTCTGACAAAGCAATAAAGCCCTGCAGCGGAATTTCAAACTCTCTGGGCTCTCCACCCCTGGCCTGCAGAAGACCAATTTTGAGGATGCCACCTTCTCTTAACTGCAAGAAGAGATCCTGCAGTTTCTTTTCCTGCGAGGCACTAAGAGGAGCAAACAGCAGTCTAGACGGTGGCAGGAAATCTCCGCGCAATGAAAATTCCTGACCCTTATCGATCAGGAATCTGGCAAAGGCAAAACCGTTGAACTGATCGGTAATACTGATATCAAGAGGGTGAACCTGCAGTTCAAAGGCCGGTGTACTGCTCTGGAACATACAGCCAACCTTAAAACTGATCACATTGGTAATAGAATATCTTTTGGTAAATCTTGCCTGATGATTGACTACCAGTCTGTCAACCTCCATGATTTTGGCAGGCGATCCTTCATTGAAAGTGTTGTAAGCGTTCTGATTGAGTTTCCAGATATTTGAAGAGGATATGCTCCATCCCTGCTCAGCGGCACCAGCGCTCAGCATAAAAAGGCATAATGACAACACTCCCAGTCTAATAAAACGCATTATGACCATCCAGTCAAAAAAACAACACAGAGAGAACTTTAGCATAAGACGTGCCGTTTTCGAAGACTTACTGCCTTGGACAGACTGAAATGACAACATAATCCGCAGCAGGAAATCTAAGAGCAAAACCTGCTAGAGCAGCGGTTGACCGATTTTTATAGACTCTTCAGTCTGCGCATAAAAAACTGCAGTTATTATCTGATTTTGTCCAGATACTCACAGCCTTTCTTTTCTCCAAGTTTACACGCCTTATCAAATGCCCGGCGTGCAGCCTCAATGTCTTCGGGAATGCCTCTGCCTTCCTGAGAAAGCAGTCCGCTGCCGATACAGGCTGTTGAGACCCCCTGATCACATGATTTCTTATAGTATTCGACTGCAGTTTTGAGATCGGGAGCGAGGTTACCATTTCCCTTCTCGTAGAGAAGTCCCATCCACACACAGGCCTGAGCGTCACCTTTGTCACACTGTTTCCTTAATACCGCAAGTCCATTCTCAAAGGCAATATTATCGTCCATATTCAGCAGTTCCACCCCGACACAGCCGGTAGTCCTGCCGTTCATACAACTCTCAAGCATAAGCTGTTCCATGGTCTGCATTGAATTCTGAGCACCGGCGGTAAAACAGCCAAATGATAAGCAGCAGGCGATTAGAAAAGTTGAAAATCTCATAAAATGGCTCCAGTCCACAAAGCAGCATAAGCATAGATCATTACAGAGAACAGACGTTAAACCTTTTTTAAAAACTGAGATATAAGTTAGATTAATCACAGGGCGTAATCATGAACTGCCGGATGATTTCCCAGTCCCTGTTTGCTTATCAGTGCTCATGTCTTGTGACTCCGTCCCGTTATTGAAGTCGTCAACAAGACCGCGGTCTGCCAACTCAGGTGTATCCCTTAGTTTTTTCCTGTTACTGACATTGTATTTCGTTTGATGCACCGGACAGAAGTTCAAAGATCCAAGATTATGATGCACAAGATGATCGGATTTAGATGAGGAAGTAACTAGATTATCCATGTTTGCTGAGAATTGTTGAGAATCAATTTATGATCCGATAAATTTTCAATTAGTGATCCGAGCTGAGCGTTTGAAAAAAATAAGGATCACTTATTAAAAGCGATCGGATCAGAACTTTAATTCCCAACAGTTGTCTCTTTTCTATCAATTTTGGACTCATCATACTATCCGAAATGAGGTGATCTTTCGGACCTTGTCATCACCGTTGAACACACAGGCAATCTTTATAAGTTCACGACCACCTAGGTTTTCTGTGCCGTATTCTTTGTCCTTTATCTGGTTTACCGCTTCTTGTAAAAGAGCTTCACAGTTTTTGCCGTCAGAGGAGAACTTAAGTTCGATAACCACCCGGCGGTTCTTTAGATTGATGAGCAGGTCAGAGCGGCCTTTGCTGTTATGCTGTTCTGCTCTTACATCAAGTTTAAGTCCCACAAGATACATCAAAAGCAGTGACCGCAGTACCGCTTCACTCTCTACAGGATACTGGTCATAAGGAATAGTTGAGAGCACACTGTTTAAATGACCTACTATTTCTTCAACCGTACCATGTGCAAGTATGTCATCACCGTCATAGAAAGAGGTAAGGCCATCAGGATTAGTACAGCATTCCTGCAGTTACTGCACCAGGCTATGATGATTGCAAACAACGATGGTATAAAGGAAATTTGACCTTGGACTGCTGTCTTGCGTCTTCTAAAGTTTTTTTGTTCCAAAATGAATTTATAGTCTCTTTTACGGAAAATTTCATAAGTTACCTTAATTTTGACTCAAACTTTCAGTATCTGATCAGAAAAACAATAAATTAACAATGAAAATAACAGGTTGGTAATCCCTCGTTCGCATTTACTGCAGTACTTTCGCTAGATTTCGATCCTTTAGTACATTTTTATTGCTCCTGCACTCGTGCGTATACCTAGGATTAATCAAGACCACTTTCAAAAAGCAGTTTTTCATACTGAGCACGGTTGATGGACCTGCTTTTTTCAATCATGGTCAGATAGATGTCACCATGCCAGGGTGCTGCTCCCATTCCTGAATCCTCAAAGCCGTTCTTCTCATAAAAATGCTTTCTTAATTTACGCGATGTAAATTCAGTGTGTTCAGCAAGAGGTTTTTCAATATCCATGATTACACTGCGTCCTGCCGCCAGTTCTCTGGCCTTAGATAGCAAAGATGTACCGATACCCAGTCCTCTCAGATGCAACGCTACCGCAAGATACAGCACATACAGAAAATCGTCATTACCAAGCGTAAAGAGCATTCCCGCCACCCTATCCTCGTAAAGCGCACCAAGGAAATTATATCGTCTTACGGTGAAAAGTTTGGCAAAGGGATATCTTTCATAATCAGGGAAAGAGGAGACAAAAAGTCTGTTAATCTCAGGAGCAAGTTCTGAGGTGGGAGATTCAATCTCTTTAAAGGAAAGACTTAACGTTTTTAATATCCTCCAAACATAAACGGGAGCTGACGCTCCCGTTTATCGCATAAATAAAGTCTAGTAGAGTATTCTGCACTTTAAGGTGCCTTCAATACTCTTAAGTTTTGGCACCACATTCTCAGGATGGTCGGAGTGAATATCCATGACCACATAACCGATATCCGGATTGGTCTGCAGATACTGAGCCGCCACATTGATATTAAGTTCGGCAAAGATCTCATTGATCTGGCGCATGATACCAGGCACATTCTTGTGAACATGGAGAAGACGGGAAACATTCTCTCTCTTGGCCGGCAGGGAAACCTCAGGGAAGTTGACTGCAGTAAGAGTTGAGCCATTATCTGAATAAAGAGCAAGTTTTTCCGAAACCTCGATACCGATATTACGCTGAGCCTCCTCAGTTGAGGCACCAATATGTGGAGTCAGAATAGCATTATCAAACTCACGTAAAGGACTTACGAACTCTTCACCGTTTGCCGCAGGTTCGGTCGGGAAAACATCAACCGCGGTGCCTGCCACGTGTCCAGATCTTAAGGCCTCGGCAAGAGCATTGATATCAACAACCGTGCCACGTGAAGCATTGATGAAGCGCACCCCCTCTTTCATCTTGGCAAATGCGGCAGCATCAATCATATTCCTAGTCTGATCTGTTTCTGGAACATGCATGGTTATGATATCGGATTTTGCGAGCAGTTCGTCAAGGGTCTCAACCTGGCAGGCATTACCTAAAGCCAGTTTGTGCTCGATATCATAGAAGATCACAGACAGTCCCAGACTCTCGGCAATGATACCAACCTGAGTACCGATATGACCGTAGCCGACGATACCGATAGTTTTGCCGCGCGCCTCATAGCAGCCTTTGGCTGCCTTTTTCCAGCCACCTCTGTGCAGCAGAGCACTGCGGGCAGGAACATCGCGCAGCAGTTGCAGATATTCACCGGTGACAAGTTCAGCAACAGAGCGAGTATTGGAAAACGGCGCATTATAGACAGGAATACCCAGCGTTGCAGCCGCCTTGAGATCTACCTGATTGGTGCCGATACAGTAGCATCCGATGGCTATCAGTTTTTTGGCATGAGCAAGCACCTCTGCGGTGAGCTGAGTACGAGAACGGATGCCGATAAAATGAACATTTTCGATTTTATCAAGCAGTTCCTGACCATCGTAGGCTTTTTTGTCGTATTCCACATTGGTATAACCGGCTTTGTTTAAAGCTTCGACCGCACTCGGATCAACTCCTTCCAGAAGGAGTATTTTAATTTTGCTTTTTTCCAGAGATAAAGACGGATGCATGTTTTTTTTCTTCCTGTGACATCAAAGAAAAATGCCCAGCCGGAGGCTGAGCACTTGTTGATAATAGATTAGCCGGCAACTTTCCTGACCCTGATCTTACGGCGGTTTAGCACAGCCTCATTGAGAGTAGCCAGAACCTTTTCCGTATCTTCAAAACTGATACAGGCATCAGTAACAGACTGACCGTATGTGAGTTTGCTCAAATCGCCGTCAGCTGGCAGATCCTGACGTCCCTCCACAATATTGCTTTCAATCATGACCCCGAAGATCCTGTCTTCGCCGCCATTCATCTGCTCGGCAATATTCTCTGCGACATCAATCTGACGCTTGAACTGCTTCATGGAATTGGAATGAGACATATCAATCATTACCCGCTCAGGCAGTTTTGCCGCTCTGAGCATCTGACAAGCCTCCTCAACATCCTTGGCCTCATAATTAGGCTTATGACCACCACGCAGAATAATATGACAGTCATCATTTCCACGGGTATGAATAATAGCCACATGCCCCATCTTTGAGACGGACATGAAGGTATGCTCGTTCTTGGCGGCAACCACCGCATCAATGGCAATCTTGGAACTGCCGTCGGTAGCATTCTTGAAGCCTATCGGCATGGACAGACCTGAGGCCAGCTGACGATGCAGCTGCGACTCAGTGGTACGGGCACCGATAGCCCCCCAGGAAATAAACTCGTCAATGTACTGCACGGTAATAGGGTCAAGGAACTCTGTTGCAGCCGGCATACCCATATTGTTGATATCACGCAGCAGTTTACGGGCAATACGCAGACCGCGATTGATATCATGGGAATTATCAAGTCCCGGATCGTTAATGAGTCCCTTCCATCCTACGGTAGTACGCGGTTTTTCGAAGTATACACGCATGATTACTTCGATCTGATCACCGTACTGCCTGCGCAATTTCATAAGGCGTGTTGCATAGTCAACCGCCGCAGCAGGATCGTGAATTGAACAAGGACCGGTAATGACAATTAAACGGTCATCAAGTCCGCTGAAAATATTATGTATGTTCTGACGGGTCTCAGACACTACTCTAGCAGTTGCCTCAGTAGTCGGAAATCTTTCAGTCAGAGCGATTGGAGGTAATACCTGGTACATTTCGCTGATTCTCGTATCAACGATTCCGTGCCACGCCTCATTAGGCGGAGGCGGAATCATTTTATTGTTTTCTAAAGTCATAAAGACCGCCTCGGTTTAATAAATAAAAGAATAGAGTCGCCAATAATAGTATGATGAAACACCGTTGCTGCAAGAAGACATACAACCTGACAGTCTGCTGACCGCCATCTCATCTGCACACAAAAGTTTGCGTTTCACTTTATTCACCTTATTAGCGTTATCAACGTTAAAACAAAAAGTCGCCAGAGCGACAGAAAAAATAAGAACCCCAAAAACAGGCTCCGCAGGTCAGAGTGCTGACAGAGCAGTATCTTCATCAGTTTCTACATCAAACAGAAACTTTGCCTATTATCATCAAATGATGACCGCACTGTCCATAAAGAACAGAAAATGCACTGTGTTTGCACAAGACCCAATACCCGAATCTTACGCTTCAATTCTGGTCCTTTCAAGTGTCAAAAAAGCACCAGCAAATCAGGAGTCTTAGACTGATTAAGTTGAAATTTCAAAAGAAAGATTAAAAAACTTAATTGGTCAATTTGAAAAGTGTTTTACCGGTTCATATACCGCCACTACCGCTCGATTTTTTTTCTTACACGGTTACTTTGTACAGGTAGACAGATTTTTTTGTGCTGAGTCTTTAACTGGTGTTCAGCGGTGCTGCACTTTTTTTTCAATGAGACTGCAGCGAAATCACTTTGCGTTATTATTTTCCTACTGTTTTAAGAACTGCTGCCACCAGCAGTCTTTCTGTCGGAAAAAGACTGGCTTTGAAACTTATCTGTTTCTGTACTGGTTGCAGGAGTTCTCCTGTGGTGCACAACAAACTATTAGTATGAATATTATTGAGAATAAAGAATTTGAAGGCGAGAGACCTCTCTTTTACATGAAGGATCTTTCTCTGCACAAGATTAGAGTCTTAAATGGAGAATCTGCCATTAAAGAATGCTCCAACGTGTTCTGCCAGGATTCGTCCTTTAACGGCAAGTATCCTTTCTGGCATGCAAATCATGCAAAGATAGAAAAGTGTACTTTTGAAACCGGGGCCAGGGCCGCAGTGTGGTATTCAAAAGATTTATCCATGCAAAACTCCTTGATTAACGCCCCCAAAATGTTCAGACGCTGCAACGGTCTGCAACTTGAAAATCTTGAGTTCTCCGATGCCCTTGAGACTCTGTGGGACTGTACCGACATCAAGGCTTCAGGAATTAAGGCAGTCCATGGCGACTATATTTTCATGAACAGTTCGGATATTGAGGTTGAGAACTTTGAACTGCACGGTAACTACTCTTTTCAGAACTGCAGTAACGTAAGCATAAAAAACAGCATTCTTGAAACAAAGGATGCGTTCTGGGAGGCTAGGAACGTGACTGTTGAGAACTGCACGATTACAGGTGAGTTCCTAGGCTGGCATTCTGAGAATCTGACTTTGGTAAACTGTAAAATCAAAGGCACTCAGCCTCTTTGCTATGCCAAGAATCTCAGAATCATAAACTGTACCTTTGACGAAGACTGCGATCTGGCTTTTGAGTATTCATCACTTACTGCTGATATAAAAGGTCACGTCACCAGCATCAAGAATCCTTTAAGCGGCAGGATAAAGGTCGGTTCTGTAGGAGAGATCATCTCTGATGCCAATGCCAAAGCACCTCACAACTGTGTAATTGAGATTGCCAATGAATAAATTCAACTTTGATGAGCCGATAGACAGACACGGAACACTCTCCTACAAGTGGGATACCATTTCTGACAAGGAGGTGTTGCCTTTATGGGTTGCAGATATGGATTTTATGGCAGCGCCTGCAATCTGTGCCGCAGTCAGCAGATGTGCCCGACATGGTATTTTCGGCTATGCCACGACAAATGAGGACTACTACAACGCCATTATCTCCTTTAACCGCCGACATTATGGTGTTCAGCTTGAGCGTGACTGGATTATGCCGGTACCAGGAATTGTTCCTGCACTGACAGCCGTACTGCAGGCTCTGACCCAGCCTGGAGACGAGGTGATTTTGCAGACCCCAGCCTACAACTGTTTTTTCAGCTGTATCGCCAACAGCGGACTTACGGCCAAAGAAAACCGCCTTATCTATAAGGATGGCAGATTTTTCCTTGATTTTACTGATCTTGAAGAAAAAGCCTCGTCGCCAAAAGCTCGGGTGCTTCTGGTCTGCAATCCGCACAATCCGTCAGGAAGACTGTGGAAAGAGGAGGAACTGAAAAGAATCGCATCGATCGCCAGAAAATATAATCTCACTGTTATTTCTGACGAGATTCACTGTGATATCAGACCAAACGGAAGTAGATTCTACGCATTCTCTTCTATTGATGAGAGCCTCAAAGACAGACTTATTACTCTGGCCGCTCCAAGCAAAACCTTTAATATTGCCGGTCTTAAAAGCGCTCATGTGATCTGTGCCAACAGAGATTTCAGATACAGAATAGACCGGCAGATAAATATCAATGAGATCTGCGATGTGAATGTATTCGGTATCGCTGCCACCATTGCCGCCTACACCGAATGCGATGACTGGCTGTATGAACTCAACGACTACATTCAGGAGAATTACAGACTGCTCATCTCCTTCTTTGAGGAGAATTATCCTGACATTAAAGTTGCAGATCTTGAAAGTACGTATCTTGCCTGGATTGACTGCGCCTGCCTGAAACTTGATGGTGTGCAGATCAGAAACAGACTGCTAAAAGAAGGTAAGCTGTTTGTAAACGACGGGCAGATGTACCATTCTGCCCAGGAGAGTTTCATCAGAATAAACCTGGCCTGTACAAAAGCCACCCTAGCGGAGGCTTTAAGGCGATTCAGAAAGGTTTTCCCACCAAACTGACTTTCTGTTCCATTTTGGTACACAAGGCAAAGATTCTGCCCCAGGGCAGAATCTTTCTGCTAGAATCAGGACAGAAACAGTATCACATTTGGGAAACAAAGACTGATGGCAAAAGAAATTCATATCTCACAACCGGCTGCCCGCAACGCTGCCCTACCGGTTGCTTTTGCCCAGATTTTCCACTGTTGTTGTCAGCGCTAACCGGCTGACACAACTGTCTTTACTCATTTCAAAGAATAAAGAATTCAGCCATAGATTTGAGCAGAAAGCTCAGATTTTCATTTCATTTTCATCTTAATTTCTCTGCAAGAGGACAGAAAAAAAATGATAAACCAACAAGAAGGAAGCATCACAGCCAGAATCTGCGCCTGGATTAGAGCAACCCATTCGCGCAGCGATTATCAGAAGATCTTCGATGACTCACTGGCGGGTACATTACTGGGGAGAAAAAACGCAGTTGAGGTTTCACACCTGCTGCACAATAACACTCATTCACCAAGGACAGTCGCAGGAAATCTGGCCTTGGATCTATTTCCTATCCCCATTTCACGCAGCGCCTGGGCAGAGACAGAAATTCACGCATTTGCAGATGCCCACGAAAGTATTCAGCACGTGCTGCTAGGCGCTGGTATGGATACTTTTGCCTGGCGTAACCGACTGTCTAATATCACAACCTTCGAGGTAGATCACCCGCTGTCGCAGCAGAGTAAGCTCTCAAGACTCAAAGCCATCAGGTGGGACCTTGGCAGAGCAGTTTTTGTCGCGGTGGATTTTGCAGTAGACAACCTTAAGGAAAAACTGCTCTCCGCAGGGTTCAACCCCATAATACCTACAGTGTTTACCATTCTGGGCGTTTCCTATTACCTACCTCTTAAGACCTTTGAAAATACTTTAAAGGAAATATCTGAACTGATGAGCGCACCGACCAGAGTGCTTTTTGATTTTCAGGATGATACAGAGGATGAATTCGCAAGGAAAATGTCCGATTTTACGGCAAGTCTTGGTGAACCAATGGCCAAAGGCTATAACGTCGAAAAACTGAAATCAGCACTTAACTCCTCAGGTTACAGAGGACTGTTTCACCTCTCACCTAAGGATATTGAAGAGCGTTATTTCCGGTCCCGCACCGACGGACTCAACGCCTTTGGCACTGTTCACTTCATTAAGGCAGCAATTTAAACAGATTTTGGAGACAAGTTATGACCAGAACATACAGAGGTATCAATTCTGCAATGATCCACGGCGGACTGCAGACGGATGAAAGTTCCCATCCTGTTAATACTCCTATCTATCAGACCTCAACCTTCAGGCAGTTTTCCCTTGGGGATAAGGTAGATTATGAATATTCACGAACCGGCAATCCGACCAGAGCGGCTCTGGAGGCGCTTATTGCCGAACTTGAGGGTGGGAAGGCCGGTTTCGCCTTTGCCTCAGGTATGGCGGCCATCACAGCGGTTTTAACTCTTTTCAAATCAGGTGACCGTATTCTGATCTCCTCAAATGTATATGGCGGAACATACAGGGTATTAGATAAGGTTTTCTCCCGCTTTGCCCTCAAATACACCATTGTCGATACTGAAGATCTATCCCTGGTCAAACAATCAATTACCGATGACGTCAGGGCCATTTTTGTTGAAAGTCCTGCCAATCCTCTGCTGACCGTTACCGACCTGATGGGTATTGCTGAAATTGCAAGACGCCATCACATTCTCTCCATCGCCGATAATACTTTTATGACGCCTTACCTGCAGCGCCCTCTGGAACTGGGCTTTGATATTGTACTGCACAGTGCCACCAAATATCTGGGCGGACACAGTGATCTGATTGCCGGACTGGTAGTAGTCTCCAGTGCAGAACTGGCAGAACAGCTTGCCTTTATTCAGAACTCCACCGGAGGAGTGCTCGATCCTTTTGACAGTTTTCTGCTGCAGCGCAGCATCAAGACTCTCGGTGTAAGAATGGACAGACACGTTGCCAATGCTGAGGCAATCGCCAGCCATCTTAAAAATCATCAGGCTGTAGCACGTGTCTACTATCCCGGACTCCCGGATTTTAAAGGCTATGCCGTAAACCTTGGACAGGCACGCAACGGAGGAGTAATGATGTCCTTTGAACTGACCGGAGATTACGATATCAGAAAATTCTTTGCCGCATTAAAACTCATTGCCCTCGCCGAAAGTCTTGGCGGTGTGGAAAGTCTCGTCTGCCACCCAGCAACCATGACTCATGCTGCCATTCCACCAGAAATCAGAGCAAAGGTCGGCATCACCGATGGTCTTATCAGACTATCGACAGGTCTTGAAGATGTGGAGGATCTTATTGCCGATCTTGATAATGCCCTAGAACAGAGTCGAATCAGAGAGTGAAAAAATGAATTACATCAATTCAGTAAAAGAGTTAATCGGACATACCCCACTGCTGAAATTAAACCATTCTGCTTTCCCGCAGCAATGCAGTGTTTTTGCCAAACTCGAACTCTTCAATCCCTCAGGAAGTGTCAAGGACAGAACCGGTCTTTATCTCATCAATGATGCCGAGGAGAAAGGTCTACTCAAAAGAGGCAGTACCATCATTGAAGCGACTGCCGGCAATACCGGTTTGGGCGTTGCCTTTGCCGCACTGAACCGAGGCTATCGCGTCATCTTTGTGGTTCCTCTGAAATTCTCACAGGAAAAACAGGCCCTCATGAAAGCACTGGGAGCTGAAATTATCAATACCCCAAGAGAAGAGGGCATGCTAGGAGCTGACCGTAAGGCCCAGGAACTTATTGCCTCCACAGCAGATGCCATTTCCCTGCAGCAGTTTAACAATCAGGCCAATCCCCTAGCCCACTACGAAACGACCGGTCCTGAAATCTACGCTCAACTTGAAGGTCAGATTGACTATGTCGTGGCCGGGGCCGGCAGCGGCGGGACCTATAGTGGAGTACTGCGCTATCTTAAGGAGCAGAACCCTTCAATAAAGGGAGTGCTTGCCGATCCTGAAGGCTCCACCATGGGAGGAGGAGATCATCATGACTATAATATTGAGGGAATAGGCAATGATTTTATAGCCCAAACCATGGACATGTCCCTTGTTGATCTGGTTATCAAGGTTAATGATGAGGAAGCCTTTGCCGAAACCCGCGCTCTGGCCAGAAATGAAGGCGTAATTGCCGGCACCTCCTCAGGTGCCGCTTTAAGTGCGGTCCGCAAACTGATTGCCAAAGGTGTCAAAGGCAATATCGTCACCATCCTGCCTGACCGGGGCGACCGCTATTTTTCAAAAGGGCTTTTTCCACTGTAGACTTTGAATCGTGCGCAGTCGCGTACGATTCACCATTCAGGATAACGTTTTTTTCTTACAGTTATGTCCGGCAAAATTCCTGTTTGCCGTTTAGACGAGCTACGTACTTACGTTCTCGATCTGACAATTTTGACGTACGTATTTATGTACGCTATAATTATAAAAAAAGGAGTCATAGTATGGAAAAAATTGTATCGATAACCAATGCCAGAAAAGATTTATACAATCTTGTTGCTGAGGTGAATAACGAGAGCACCCCCGTCTTGCTGACAAACTCAAAAGGAGCAAATGCTGTTCTTGTCGGCGAATCAGACTGGAATTCCATCATGGAAACATTATACATTTCATCTGTGCCAGGTCTTAAAGAGAAACTGTTAGAAGGCAAAAATACCAGCCTTGACGATTGTGTCAGCGCCAGAAAAATTGAATGGTAAAAGATGTTTTACGTGGTTTTAACAAAGGATGCCCTTAAGGATTTGAAAAAACTTAGATCGAGTAATCTCAGCAAAAAAGCCAAAGAGATAGTTGACAAACTTGAGGTTGATCCTTTCTGCAAACCTTTCGAATCGTTAAAATTTGACCTGTCAGGCATGTATTCCAAAAGAATTAATATTCAGCACCGCATCGTCTATACAGTTGACCGGCTGCCTATTGAGATTGATGGCTTATCTTATGAAGGAACAGTGAAAATACTGAGCATGTGGACACACTACGAAAGACAAAGGTAGTCTGTCGCCCAAAAAAGATCACGCCATAAAAGAACGTAGAGCCGTCTTTCCAGATTCTTTTCCTTTTAAGCTTTTAATCGTGCGCAGCCGCGCACGATCTTAAAGATCCAGTGTCAGTGTGACAGGACAGTGATCAGAACCAGTTACAGCTGTTTCGATATCTGCCGCAGCAATACTGTCAGCAAGTTCAGAGGACACAAAAAAGTAGTCAATTCTCCAGCCCACGTTTCTCTCCCTGGCCCTGGTTTTGTAAGACCACCAGCTGTACATATCAGATTTATCACCGTGTACTTTTCTGAAGGTATCGATATAGCCTGCCTCTATCATCCTGTCAAGAAAGGCTCTCTCCAAAGGGAGAAAACCGGTGTTGCTGACATTGGTTTTAGGATTGGCAAGATCTATTTCACGATGGGCAATATTGAAATCACCGCAAACCACGATCGGTTTGCTTCTGCGCAGACTCTGCGCATAGGCAAAGAAACTGTCAAAAAAACCCATTTTATAGGGAACTCTTTTGAATTCACCCGTCGGTCTGCCGTTTTCATCTAGGATCTCAGCACCACCATTGGGAAAATAACCATTGAAGAAATGAAATTTCTCAAACTCAAGATGAACAATTCTGCCTTCCCCCTGATAGGCTGGGTCAGGCAGTTCCAGTTCAACCTTCAGGGGAGTGAGTCTTGAATAGACGGCAGTACCTGAGTACCCCTTCTTCACCATAGAAGAGCAAAAATAAGAGGAAAAGCCTTCCTTGGTGGTTAGTTTCTGTGGCAACTGTTCAACACTTGCCTTAGTCTCCTGCAGGCCGATGATATCAAAAGGTCCCTCTTCAAACCACTTCCAGCCTTCCTTGCCTGAAGCGGCTCTGATGCCGTTAACATTCCAAGATGCCAGTCTTAACTGCATAAAAAATCCTTAATTCTTCTTTTTATCTTCAATCACTGCGACTTCCTGCGTATCGCCACCTAAGGCTATCATCAGCCCCATTACGGATTCAAGCAGATTACGCCTGGCCTGCAGATAACTTACTTCATTGCCACGCAGAGAATCGGCAGCATCGATAAGATCGTTCAAAGAGCAGCCGCCCTGCGTATAGATATTATAATAGGCCTCGTAGTTGCGGCGGGACAGTGTCACGTTCTCCTTTAAGGTGACCTCACTCCTGCGATACAGCTCAATGGCACTGACATAGTCATAAACTTCCGCAACAGCCTTGATATAGGTCTGCACGAAGGCGACATCTGCAATCTCCCGGTCAGTTCTGGCCTGATCAAGCTGCAGTTGCAGATTGTTCCAGTTCAGAAACGGCAGCGTAATGGCCGCACCAAGAGCGGCTACAGGGTTTTTCAGAAAATTCAGAAAACCGTTGCTGTTACCTTCTGAAATGGAAGCCTCCAGCGTAAAGTCAGGATAAAAGGCAAGTCTCTTCACATCCACATCGGCATAAGCCTTTCTGACCAGAGCCTCTTTTGCCATCAGATCCGGTCTGCGCGAGAGCAGTCTTGCTGGAATATCAAGAGAAAATGACGGCAGATACGAACTGTCAAGAGAGGATACTGTCTGCTCTTTATCGGCAGTTACCCCCAAAAGGGTATTGAGAGCCGTTTTTGCCTTGTTGAAATCATGCCTTCTTGAATCGAGAGTATTGCTGACGGTCAGATGGTTGATTCTGGCCCTGTCCACTTCCACACTCGATACAGCACCCTGCTGATACTGCCCCTCAATCATTCGGACCCGTTTTTCAGAGTCGCGCAGATCCTCCTCACCGATTTTCAGCGCCTCTCTGGCATAAGCATACTGCCAGTAGGCATCGGCAACCGAGTTGATGATGGTCAGACGACAGGCCCAGTAATCGTAGGCGGTAGCAACATAGTTTTCAAGAGCACTGCGATTATCAGCAGAGATTTTGCCGAACAGGTCGGTGGCATAACTAAGTGTCAGTCTGCCCGAAGAGGTTTTACTCCAGGCTGAGCCGTCATCAAGACTTTTGGATAATCCGGTTGAGAGAGTTGCATTCAGATCAGGCACCCGTTCATCATAAGACAAGTCAAGAGTAAGCGAGGCTTTCTTCACATTGAGCAGTGCCGTTCTCATATCAGGATTATTGCTGATGGCACTCTGTATCAGATGATCAAGATTTTTATCGGCAAATCCCTTCCAGAATTCCGCCTCAATGGGACCCCCCACATATTTGTAAGCCTGTGCAAAAGAATCCACCTCGGGTAGACTGGTACGGTTATAATCCGTAAGCATGGTGCTGCAGGCGTTAAGAAGCAACACGCAGACAGAACTCAGTACGGCGATTTTTAACTTACGCAGACGCATTCAATGTCTCCTGAAGATAATCGTGCCAGTCGGGCATCGCAATACCAAAGACTCTTGAGAATTTATCCGTATTCAGTCTTGAATCGGCTGGCCTTGCCGCGGTCGCGCCATATTCCCTGGCACTGATGTCCCTGACATTTACAGCATGCGGGAGCAGATTAAGACTGTCGGCACACTCGAAGATATCACGGGCAAACTGCGACCAGCTGCAGAACGGCGTGCCGCAGTAATGATAAATACCGTAATCCTTAAAGTTCGGCTGCAGCACCTGCCCCATAATAAGCGCCAGAGCCTCGGCAAAGGCTCTGGCCGGTGTCGGAGCACCAAGTTCATCACTGACGACAGCAATCTCTTCACGCTCCGTGCCAAGACGCAGCATAGTCTTCACAAAATTTCTGCCAAAACGGCCAAAGACCCAGGAAATCCTGAAAATCAGATAATTGCAGCCGCTCTCCTTGATAAAGTTCTCGCCCTCAAGTTTGGTGGAACCGTAGACACAGGATGCCCTTGGTCTCTCTGTCTCAAGGTGAGGTTCCCCTCTTACCGTGTCGAGTACGTAATCAGTAGAGATATGGATAAGTGGGATTTGTGCCTTTTGGCAGGCTGCAGCAAGGTATCTGGGTCCCTGCGCATTGATAAGATGGGCAGCAGTCCGATCATTTTCCGCCCGGTCTACCGCAGTATAGGCGGCACTGTTTATCACCGCATCAATACCGGTTTCACCGACACAGCCTTCAACTGCAGCCTCACTGGTAATATCAAGGTCGGCATGTCCTGCCGCAATAACCTCGTACCCCTGAATCATCAGAGCATTGACCAGTTCCTGACCAACCTGACCGTTGGCGCCTGTAACCAGAATCCGTGACATATTATTCCTCATAAGTTAGATGCCTTTGGCAACGAGTTTTACAAGTTCACATACCACGTTGTATGACGCGTTAAGTGACTGCACCGGCAGGCACTCATGCACGCCGTGACAGCAGAGTCCGCCCGTGAAGATATTCGGACAGGGCAGACCTGCGCAGGAAAGATTGGAGCCGTCGGTACCGCCGCGGATCCAGCATTCCTTTACGGCAAGTCCGGTGTTGGTATAAGCCTTCCGGCACAGTTTGAGGATCTCGTCACGATCTTTTAAAACATCAGCCATATTGGAGTACTGATGACGGATTTGTGCACAGACACAGTCATACCCCAGTTCATCATTAAGCATTCTGGCAATACTCAAAACCTTATCAGTTCGTGCCTTGAGACCTTCAGTGGTAAAGTCACGCAGCAGCATACGCACTGTCGCCTCACCCACATTTCCCTCAAAACCGTAGACATGATAGAAACCTTCCTTATCCAGGGTGGCTTCAGGTTTTTCAAGAGGAGGGAGCATATTCATAAAACGAGTGGCGACTCCGATGGCATTGACCATCTTTTTGTAGGCAACCGCGGTATGAATACTGCGTCCTGTGAAACTGACCACGGCACCTGCGGCATTGAAGGTTGCCACATCAAGTTCACCGACGTCGGTGCCATCAATGGTAACTCCGAAATCACAGTCTATCCTGCTGACATCAAGATGCGAAACACTAAGACCTATCTCCTCGTCCACCGAGAAAACCACGGTCAGAGGTCCGTGGACAAGCGAAGGATTAAGTCTGATATCGTGCAGCAGTTTTATAAGAACCGCCACTCCTGCCTTGTCATCGGCCCCAAGCAGGGTGGTACCGTCGGTAACAATGATATCGTCACCTTTGTGTGAAGCAAGAGACGGACAGATTGACTCATCCGTAACCTGACCGTTTTCAAGTTCTATGCCCTCTCCTCTGTAATTTCTGACCAGGGCAGCCTTAATATTGGCGCCGTCTGCATCAGGTGAAGTATCAAGATGGGAGAGCAGACACAGCTTTCGGGAGTTTTCATACCCCTCACTGGCCGGAACCTTAACGGTAACCACCCCTTTGTCATCCTGTCTGCAGTCATAGTCAAGCGCACTCAGTCTTGCCGCGATAAAGGCTCCAAGTCGCAGCTGCCCTACCGTGGACGGGACTGTACTACTTAATTCATCTGCGGTCGTATCGTAAGAAATAAGCTCACAGAAAATTTTTACAAGCTGATCAATTCCGCACAGATTCTCAAGATCTTTGACTGAACCTTTCTGATACATAGTAAATCCTTATTCTCTTGCCAAAGCCTCAATAGGATTGAGTTTTGCCGCATTTCTGGCCGGCATAAAGCCGAACACCACTCCGATTACTGAAGAGGTTATCACTGCAACCACAATAGAGTAAACAGAAAATGATAAAGGAATTGCCGGAGCCACATAGGACAGTAACCAGCCCAGCGCAACAGACAGGAGCACACCGGTCAGACCTCCGATAATGCAGACGGTTATTGCCTCAATAAGAAACTGGGTCATGATATCACTCTGACGTGCGCCGACGGCCATGCGGATACCAATCTCGCGCGTACGCTCGGTAACTGATACCAGCATGATATTCATTACACCTATACCGCCTACAATCAGGGAGATCACGGCAATGGCCGAGATAAGCAGTGTAAAGGTGGCCGTGGTCTGGTTGATAGACTTCATGATGGTATCTGAGGACTGGATAAAAAAGTCCTTCCGGCCATGCCGGTTCTTCAGCAGCGAGGTGATGCTGTCCTCGGCAACGGCTGTCGAGAAACCATCTGCGATGCGGACAATCATGCTGGACAGGTAATTGCGGGGAATAATGCGTGCCGAATAGGTTTGGTAAGGAACATAGACATACATGTTGTCATTAGGTCTGAAGGCCACTTCCTTATCGGTCAGCACCCCGACCACCATCATCGGCAGTTTGCCAAAGAGCAGTCTCTTGCCCAGAGGATCTTCATTGGGGAAAAAGGTTCTGGCGGTAAGAGCATCAATTACACAGATCTGCGGCAGAGAGGCCGCCTCATCCTCGGTAAACAGACGCCCTTTGGCCACTTCCATGCCATAAACCCGGAAATAATCGGTATTGATACCGTATGCCGTTGCCGAATTCTCCTGATTGCCGCGACGCAGATAGACCGTATTCGATACGGTTGCCGAGATCGAATCGACATAGGGCTGCCCCTTGAGCGCATTAAGATCCTTCATGGTCAGTGTTCTAACCTTTCCTGACCTGACATCACCCATCCTGGCCCCCGGCATGACCGTAATGGTATTGGTCCCCATTGAGGAGATATTTTCGACAACCTTGCTGCTGGCACCACGGGCTAGGGCTACCACGGTGACCACCGCCATAATGCCGATGATAATGCCGAGCATAGTCAGCAGAGTACGCATACGGTTTGACAGCATCGCCCGGATGGCCATGACATAGGCCTCGGAAAATCTGTCCATATAGGCACGTACTGAGGAGGCCCAGCCAGACTTCAGATATACCTCATCGGAATTGACCTTCTGCTCTGAATAATCAGGCACATTGGCGTTTATCTCATCAGAACTTATCGCTCCGTCCGATATGGTGATTACCCGGTGAGCATGACTGGCAATACGCGGATCATGGGTCACCAGAATCACAGTATGTCCCTGTGCATTCAGATCTTCAAGAATGCGCATCACCTCGGCACCGCTTTTTGAATCAAGGGCACCTGTCGGTTCATCAGCAAGAATGATCTGACCACCATTCATCAGGGCACGGGCAATGGAAACACGCTGCTGCTGTCCGCCTGACAGCTGTGACGGTTTATGCCCCACCCTGTCCTTAAGACCCAGTCTTTGCAGAAGTTCAACCGAACGCTTTGAGCGCTTCTCTCTTTTCAGCCCGGCATAGACCGACGGGACCTGCACGTTCTCAGCGGCATCCAGGTGTCCCAGCAGGTGATAGCGCTGAAAAATAAAACCGAAGAAATTGCGGCGCAGTTCGGCCAGATCATCAGGCTCAAGGCTGGCGGTATCACGGCCGTCCACCTTGTAGGATCCTGATGACGGCTTGTCAAGACAGCCGATGATATTCATCAGTGTTGATTTGCCCGAACCTGACGGGCCGATAATCGCCACCATTTCGCCGCGTCTGACACTAAAGTCTATGCCATGGAGAACCTCCACAGCTGAGGAACCATCTCCGTAGGATCTTCTGATCCCTTTTAATTCAAGCAGCATCTGACTCATACACGGAAACCTAGAAGCGAGGTCCTCCACGTCTGGTATTCATAGCCTGCTGTTCTGCAGTTTTGACATCAGAACCTATTACGATCTCATCAGAGTCAGTAAGTCCCTGTGTAATCTGCACATACTGATCATCACGCAGACCAATGCCTATCTTACGTTCTGAAACCTGTCCGTGCTCATCGAGCACGTATACTGTGGCGGTACTGCCGTTTTCCGAGCGCAGCGCCGAGATTGGCAGCGCATCGGCATCCTTAAGAGAGGCCACCTCAATGGTTACATCCGCGGTCATGTCAATACGCAGCAGACCGTCAGGATTGGCAACCTCCAGTTTTGAATTGTAGTAGATAGCCTGAGAACTGGTCGATGAACTTGACGACGAGGAACTCGAGGAACTGCTCTCCTCACTTGAAGGAGCAGGAGCAATACGACCGAGTTTAGCTTTAAACACCCGGTGAGGTAGCCCAAGAACCGTAAAACTGCAGTCCATGCCTTCCTTAAGGTTGACCACATCCGCCTCGGAAATCTCCGCTTCGACTATCATATGCTCCATATCTGCGATACGGTAGAGATTAGGAGTGGTCTGATTGGCGTTAACAGTCTGCCCCTCGTCAACCACCACGGCATAGACCGTACCGTCCATAGGCGAGGTGATCTTGGTGTATTCAAGATTGGTATTGGCTGTATCCACGGAAATTCTGTTCTGCTCATACTGAGCCTTAAGTTCCTCAAGTTCGGCCAGGGCCATAAGGTATGAGGCCTCTGCCGATTCAGCATCCTGCTTGGAGGTGGCATCAAGTTTGCGTAGATTCTGCTGCCGTTTGTACTCAAGTTTGAGTTTATTGATTTCCGCCTGTTTGGCATTGATCTTCGCCTGGGTAATATTGATAGCGGCCTTGGCGGTTTTAACCTCGTTCTCCTGAGTCTTGGGATCAATCTCCGCCAGCAGCATACCCTTCTTTACCTTGTCACCAAGAGCGGCATGAAGTTTTTCGACCTGACCTGAAACTCTCGAACCGACATCAACCAGTGTTTTTCCCGTGAGTGTACCCGTGGCGAAAACCTGTTTGTTGATATCGTGCTTTGACATTCTGATAGTCATATAACTTGACTCTTCAGGCTGCATCATGGCGTAGCCGTAGTAAAGCATCAGACCGATGACTGGTACGGCAAGAATGGCGAGTCGTCTGTATTTTCTTAAAACCGACATGAATACCTCTGCACTGAATTTTTTTTTATTATTATGCACAAGAATTAGATATTGCTTAGTTCTGCAAAAATTATCCACTCTGATTCATTAACGAATGTATCAGACACGGAATTTGCAAAAATCACATCTGAGAATTTCGAAAAACTATATAGAGTTAATCTGTCTGAAACAGAGAGTAAAGCAAAAGTTATAAAAATATCGGATTATCAGATTGAAAAGATAATTGCTTCTGTATTATGTTGCAAAAACGCTTCTGCCGTGAACGGTCTCTGGAGATTATTTTTAAGTCGCGCAGTCTGCTATAATCAGGCTGTTTACGGGAGTTGCCTGATATGAAAGAAATTGCCACTTCAGAAAACATCGAAAAATTCAGTCAGAATGATTACATCTATATCGATAAGACTGAATATATCTATAATCTTATCAAAAAAAATGAGCGAGTATTCTTCTCCCGTCCTCGCCGCTTTGGCAAATCCCTGACTCTAAACACCATCGGCACGCTCTTTGAAAAAGGTGTTGACCCTTACTTCAAGGGAACATGGATCTACGATAAGTGGAAGCAGGATAAGTACCCTGTGCTGCATCTTAATTTTCTGCGCTTTTCTACCGATGATGTAGCAGAATTCAAGCGTAATCTCAATAACGAGATTTATAAATTTGTCAATGCGCAGACCATTTCCGATTATATAGATGATAAAGAGCCTAATATACTGTTGGGA
>JAGBLM010000098.1 GCA_017635415.1 Succinivibrio sp.
AGAAAGGAGCACAGACCTACCTGACGATTACATCTTATTTAAGCACCGCCCGTAAACATGGCATCAATGCATTTGCTGCATTGACCGCCGCTTTTAAGGGCGAGGCTGAGAAAGTTTTAGGGTAGGTTCTGAGTAGATACAAGAAGAGAAGTAAGGAAAGACAATGAAAGAGGATTTTCTTGATTACTATCGGGCAAACCTCGTTCACTTAAGAGAGTTGTCTGCTGAATTTGCGCAACAATTTCCTAAAGTGGCAGCCAAATTAAACATTTCTCAGCTTGAGACTCAGGATCCCTTTGTCGAAAGACTGCTTGAGGGCAGTGCCTTTTTGGCTGCTCGCGTTGAAAAGAAGTTTGATGACGGTTATCCTCTGATGCTTCAGTCTTTGTTGCTGCGAGTTTGTCCTTTAGCTTTAAGTCCACTTCCTGCCGGTGCTGTGGTTTCCTTTGAAAAGAATCCTGCCTGCAACAGAGGACTATCCGTTGGTACGGATGTAAAGTTCGAGGTCGTATCTCAGATTGACCAGCACTCGGTGATTTTTCACCCTCTGTGGGATGTGCAGCTGCTTCCTATCATCTGTGATAACGCCGAATACCGTGGCTCGCTCATAGATTCTCTTGATTCTGATGAGCTCGAAGAGCATGATTACAAGACATGTCTTAATATCGATCTGACTATCAATGACCTCGATGTCATAAAAAGGGTCGACGATCAGATTGATATCTATCTTAATCTTATTGATTCAGACGTCTCTATGCTCAGTCAGTGTTTCCACAACGGACTGAAGGCCGTCTATATCAAGAATGACGATAAATTCGTCAGGCTAGATAATATTGAGATCTCAACTGTTCTATATAGTGAGAAAAGCAATCTCTTCTTGAAGGCATTGAAGACGATGCCGGGCATTGCCAAAATGCAGTTAGCTTTAGGCTATCCCTTCCTGTCCCATTTTATTCGTATCAAGAATCTGTTAAAGAGTCTGGCTGATTTTGGCAGCAGGAATGTTTCTGTTCTGTTTTGTTTTGACATGATAAAACCTTTATCCAAGGTGATACACAAAGACAGTGTCAGATTTAACATTTGTCCGCTTCTGAATCTTTTTACCAAACGTTCTGACAGATCCACGATTGATGTCAAACGTGAATTCCTCGTTGATCTTGATAGAACCGAGCCTCTTAACTATGAGATATTTTCCATAGAATCGCTTGAGGTGTTTGACCTTAAAAATCAGTATAAGGTTACTGCTCTGCCGTTCTATTCGTTTAGCAATTCCATAACTGATGAAGATCAGGCGGTCTTTTTCGGACAGCGGCGCAGTGAACGTTTGAACGGTATTTACAAAAAGCGTAGTACTTATCATAAGACGGATGTTTTTGTGTCTTTGGCTGGCGAGAACTACTGGTCTTCAAGTGAGGATTTCTCCGAGTTTTCCGCAAACTGCTGGGCGACCAACGCGGATCTGCCTATGTTCATAAGACCGGATGCAACTTTTAAGTCAGCAGGTGACGGGCAGATAAACGGTACTGCGCTTATTCCTCTGGTTAAACCGCAGTCATCGCTGATTGTCAGAGGTGATTTTGATGGCTTCAAGGGCCTGTCTTTTGTGCTCATGAATGTATCGGCGCTTTTATATCAGGACGGTCCGACTGCGAGAAATGTTATTCAGCAGATGGTCGGCTACTTTATGCGTGGAACGCAGGAGGAAAAGCGTTCGTTGATGCGCGGTCTTGCCGGGGTTGACTCTAAGAGTTCGGTATTCCGTTTTGTAAAACAGGGTTGTGTGTATTATGAGCAGGGATTTGAGCTGTTGCTGACTCTGGATGCAAAAGATCTTGCCGGTGTAGGCATTTTCACCTTTGCGCAAATAGTTGTGCATGTTCTCAATGAATTCTGTCCTATCAATCTTATGGTCAGATTTAAAGTTGTAGACAAGGAACAGGGTATTATTTACGAATGGAACCAAAGCGAAAGCAGATAAAACAACTCCTGCGAATTGCCAGACAGCCTTATCGTACGGACTTCTTTGAACTGGTCAGAAATTTTGAGAAGTCCTGTCCTGAACAGTTGTCTATAGGTCATGCCGACTCTGTGGTTGATGAGCCTATACGCTTCAGTCAGAGACCAAGTCTGAGATTCTATGGTAATAATCTGTCTAAGGTTGAAGAAGGTCCGACTGACCGATACGTAGTGCATATTGAGACCTTCGGTCCTGGTCTTACCGGTGTTGACGGTCCAATGCCGCTTGATTTCACTGCAAAGGTTTTTCATTTATCAAATAACCAGTATGACTTTGCGCTACAGCGTTTTCTGGATATCATAAATCATCGCTATCTGTCGCTGTTCTACCGTGCCTATGCACAGAACTCCATAGCCATAAACTATGACAGAAAGGATAGGGATGAGCATCGCAACATCATGCGGTCCCTGTCGGGTGCGGCTACGGTTGAACTGCAGAATTTCCCGCCGTTTACCGCAGAGAGTATGTCTCCTTATACCATGACTAAATCGTGCGGTGTTTCAGGTCTGTTAGCGGCTCTGACTTCCTTCTTTGGATATGAGATAGAGATTGAAACCAATGTCTTCGAGTCCTATCAGATCCCTAATGAACTGCATTGTCTGCTGGGGAGCAATGAATCGTCCGTACTGGGGCTTAACGCACAGATTGGTTCTCATTATTACAGTCATACCAAAAAATTCATCATGAAAATGGGACCGATCAAATTCAAGGACTGTCAGCGTCTGCTGCCTGGCAGTAAGGATTATGAGAATTTAAACAAAATAGTAACGTTTTATATTGAGAAACCGCAGGAATATGATCTGGTGTTCATTCTGCGTCGTAATTCGATGGAAAAGATCTGCCTTAATGGCAGTTTTGCCCTCGGACGTAGTACATTTCTGATCTATCGTAATCAACAGGGGCTGTGCAATCTGACTATTAACGCCTCACGTTTACAGTCGAACAAGCAGCATTATTAAGGAGAACATTGATGCTTAAATTAAAACGCATTCAATTATTCGGAAAGCTCGATGAGGTTGCCTACAAAGCCCTCGAAAGTGCCACGGTACTGTGTAAGACCAGAGGCAATCCGTATGTTGAGCTGTTGCACTTTGTTAATCAAGTGCTGATGGGGAACGGCAGTGATCTGCATGAGATTATTCATTACTTTGGCGTGGATGAGGCCAAGGTGGCTAAAGATTTGGTAATGGCACTTGACAGATTGCCTCGCGGTGCCAGCGCAATATCAGATTTCTCTCCTCTGATTGAGACTACCATCAAAGAATCATGGATGGTAACCTCTCTTGTCTATCAGGAAGCGGCCATCCGTACCGGTCATATGGTCGTGGCAATGAAGCAGAATCAGGAACTGTCACGTTACCTCAATGATATTTCAAATGAATTTGTGAAGATCAATGGGGATCTGCTGCAGGAGAAATTCAAGGAAATTGTTGCCAATTCTCCGGAAACTTCAGTCATTGCCAATACCGCAGGTGAAGGCGGAGCCTCAGGACAGGCCGGACAGATGATGTCCAACCCTGCCATGGGTAAGGGAGAGGCTCTTGCTCTGTATACGGTTGATCTGACTCAGCAGGCAAAGGACGGCAAGATTGATAATATTGTCGGCCGTGATGAGGAAATCCGTAAAATGATTGATATTCTGATGCGTCGTCGTCAGAATAACCCGATTCTTACCGGTGAGGCTGGTGTGGGTAAGACTGCTGTGGTTGAAGGATTTGCCAAGCGTCTTGCTGATGGTGATGTCCCTGACTGTCTGAAAGGCACTGTTTTAAGATCTCTTGATTTAGGTCTGCTTCAAGCCGGTGCCTCCATGAAAGGAGAATTCGAGAACCGTCTCAAGCAGGTTCTGGATGAGGTTAAATCCTCTGATGTGCCTATTATTCTGTTCATCGATGAGGCTCATACACTGATCGGCGCGGGCGGTGCTGCAGGTCAGAATGATGCTGCCAACCTGTTAAAGCCGGCACTGGCCCGAGGAAATCTGCGCTGTATCGCAGCTACTACCTATGCTGAATACGCTAAATATTTTGAAAAGGATCCGGCGCTGACCCGTCGTTTTGAGAACATCCTGGTTCAGGAACCTGATGATGATAAGGCAACCCAGATGCTGCGCGGCATGGTGGCCATGCTTGAAAAACATCACCATGTCAGAATTCTCGATGAGGCTCTGAGTGCGACCGTGAAACTGTCACGTCGTTATATTCCAACTCGCCAGCTTCCTGATAAAGGTGTAAGTATTCTCGATACTGCCTGCGCCAAAGTAGCTTTATCGCAAAGCGCCGAGCCTGCGGAAATAGAGTACTGCAGACGTAAGATAGAAGCTCTGGAACTTGAGCTTGAGATCTTAAACCGCGAGAATGAGCAGGGGTTTGATCACAAGGAAGAGCTGGAAACCTTAACAGCTAAACTTGAAAACGAGAAGAAGCATCATAAGGAACTTGAGGAGCATCTTGCTGAGATCAAAGAAAAGGCAGGACTGTACTTCAATCTGCGTGACGAAGCCAACGGTATCGGTAAAGATCAGGCAGCAGCCCCGTCCGCTCAGGCAGAAGAGGGAGAAAATCCGGTTGAACAGTCTGAAGATACTTCTGACCATAAGTCTCTTTCTAAAGATGAGTTATTTGCCAAACTGCGTCAGACCCGCAAGGAACTTGATGAAATGCAGGGCGAATCGCCAATGCTTCTTCCTGAGGTTGATGCACAGGCGGTCAGCACTGTTATTGCCGAATGGACCGGTATTCCTCTTGGTCGCATGGTCAAAAACGAAATCAATGCTGTTATGCATCTGTCTGAGTTTATGCAGGAACGTGTTATCGGACAGGCTCATGCGCTTGACCTTATCGCCAAACGAATCATGACCGCCAGAGCCTCGCTTGCCGATCCTAACAAACCTATCGCTGTTCTTATGCTGGCAGGTCCTTCAGGTGTTGGTAAGACCGAGACTGCTTTGGCTCTTGCCGAACAGCTTTATGGAACTGAAAACAACCTCATTACCATCAATATGAGTGAGTTCCAGGAAGCACACACGGTATCAACCCTCAAAGGAGCTCCTCCGGGATACGTTGGTTATGGCGAGGGCGGTGTCCTTACCGAGGCGGTAAGACGTCGTCCTTACAGCGTGGTTCTTCTTGATGAGGTGGAGAAGGCTCACAAGGATGTTCATGAAATCTTCTTCCAGGTCTTTGATAAAGGCCAGATGGAGGATGGTTCCGGGCGTCTCATCAATTTCCGCAACTGCGTCATTATTCTAACCACCAATGTGGGTGATGATGCCATTATGAACCTCAGTCAGGATGAGGATAATCTGCCTGATCTCAAGGTCCTTGAGGAGGCCGTACGTCCTGCGATGATGAGAGTATTCCCTCCGGCATTGCTTGGTCGTATCAACATTATTCCTTACTATCCTTTAGGTAAGAATGCTCTTAACCACATTATCGATCTCAAACTTAAGAAGATTGTTAAACGTGTTAAGGAAAACTACAGAGCTGAGTTTACCTTTACTCAGGCTTTGCGTGACGAGATTATCTCACGCTGCAACAACGTAGCCTCAGGTGCCCGTCTGATTGATGCCATCATCAATAATGATCTGTTGCCTGATATCTCTGCCAACTTCCTTGAGCATTCAATGGAAGGTAAGGAACTTGCTGCTGTTGAGGCTGATGCAAAGGACGGAAAGTTCATCTACAACTTTACCGACAGGGAAGTTGTTGATTAAAGAACTTTTAGGATAAAAAAGGGAGACTGTGAGTCTCCCTTTTTTTATTTGGCGGGCTGAAGCGCTGACAAATATTCACTGTCTTCTATTTTTGAACACAGTACCGCCCTGCGAATCGCTTCTGACATTACTTCGGCGGCAAGTGTACCTACCATATTGAGATCACCGTTTATTTCTCCTGTGGAGGCTGCATAGATGGTATCACCGTCAGCCGTGGTACCGACGGGTTTGATACTGCGGGCATAGGCATTACGGGTCATGGCGGCAATCTTTGAAAGTTCGTCCTTGTTAAATCTGGCGTTGGTGATGATCATGCCGATAGTGGTGTTCTGGTGTCTAAACAGATCTGTTTTGGTCTTAAGTTTGTACAGTTCAGTACAGGAATCAGCAAATGAGGTCCTTTCATCGTTGAGCATGCCACCTATTTTGGTGCCGTTTCTCTCATCGTAGACATCTCCTAGGGCATTGACTGCGACAATGGCTGCAATTTTGAGTTCTCCAAGTTCAATGGCATAAACGCCAAGACCTGATTTCATCGCATTTTTCATGCCCCGTATTTTGCCAATTGTAGCTCCCGTTCCAGCACCAAACAGACCGCTCTTAAACTCGCTATGGGAAAAGGCATTCTCGCATGCTGCTTTGCCCATTGCTGCATCAGGTCTGACTTTTGCGCTCCCGTAGGAGAGATCATAGAGATCACTCTGTACCACGATAGGAACAAGAGCAAATCCGGTGTCGTAGCCTATTTTTCTCTCCTCAAGATAATTCATTACTCCATCAGCAGCAGCAAGGCCATAAGCTGAACCGCCAGCCAGGACTATCGCATTTACTGGAGTACTGGATGTAAGTGGAGAGACAACCGGTGTCTCCCGGGATGCTGGACCTCCTCCGCTGATATCAACTCCAACAGTAGCTCCCTGAGGGAAAATTGCGACCGTAACCCCAGTTTTGGCCCAATTATCCTGAGCATTGCCTAGGAGGACATTGTTAAACTCACTGCTTTTGATTTCTTTGTAATCCATAGCGTCACAATTCTCTATTGAAAGGTCAAGTATTATCATACCGAATAAAAAAAAGACCATTATCTTTTTCATAATCTATTCTTCCTGTAGTTGTAACGGTTTTGAACTTATGACTTCCGGGTAAAAAATTTGACGTTTTTTTGTGTATATTTTTTGCATGGATCCAGAAAAGGAGTTTTTGCAGAAATATAATGCATTTTTGTGACATAGTTTGAGTTACATGATAAATTTTGTAATCGTTATCAAAAAGATGTGTCAAATTAGTTAGACATGGCTCTTAACTACAGGAAATTTCACGTTATAAATTAGCGGCGAAAAAACAACACGCTTGCGTGTGAGAAATTGATGTACGATTACAGTCAACGCTTGGTAATCAGAACCCTCACACTCTTGCCCGTGGGAGCAGTCAGAAGTTGCTGACAGGAAACTTCTTTTGCTTTTGGAAAATGGTATTTATTTGAACTTGTATAAAAAACTTAAAAATGAATGAATAAAGATTGAGTTAAGCATTGACCGATTTCATGGTTGGGATAATACTTGGGTCATGAGATCTTAAAAGATTATGCATAAGGTGCTGCGATGATCAAAAGATTTAGAAATCTGCTTTATCTTTTTATTGGGGGTTGCTGTGCTCTTCTTGATGGCTGTACAACAACATCGAGCAACATAGGTGTATATCTTGATGATGAAATCCAGAGCATCTATGGTTACTGTCCGACACTTGAGGTGGACATCATCGGTCTTACCGACGTAGAGGTTAAGAGACTTCAGACCTATGATGTGGATAAATACTTCAATCCGCCACAGACTTTCAGAAAGAGTCTTGGTGCCGTTACCATAAAGTTTTCTGAGACGGATATGAACGCGAAGATTATTCCTAAGGGATCGAGCGCTTGGGACAAATGGAAGGACAAAGGAGCAACTGCTGTAGGTATAATAACTAATCTGCCTATGGTGATTGATAAAGAGGATAACGCAGGTCCTATTGACCCACGTAAACTTATCTTTAATCTTAATGATGGCGGATCATCACGCAGCGTTGTGATTAAGGGGAGTGGAGTGATAGAAGTCAAGAAAGCTCCTAAAGCAACAAATGTTGTCGAGATTGAGTAGCAAGGATTAGTTGGAAGGATATAAACATGCGTTTTGATGAGCAGGTCCATTGGAGTGAAGGCTTATTTCTGCAGCCACAGCATTTTCAGCAGATGCAGAATACTCTTGAGAGTCTGTCAAGAAAACAGAGAAAGCTGGTAATGCCGTTTGACTACGGTTTTTCTGATTTGGAACTCGATCTTGAAGCTCTAAAGTCGCGCCGTATCGTGGTCAAAAGCTTTTCTGCAGTACTGCCGGACGGTCAGGAGATTTCTATGCCGGGCAATTGTAATATTGCACCGCTTACTCTTGAAATGAAGGCCGGACAGGAAGCAAAAAGCACTATTTACCTGATTGTACCGCTGTGGTCGAATCAGGAGCCTAATCTTAGTACAGACGGCGGTCAGAGCGGCCGTTATGTCCTGCATGAGACCAAGGTTATCGATGAGAATACTTCTGACAACGAGATTCCTTTGATGGTCAGACGTTATAACGCGTCGTTGGTTACCGATGTTAAAAATGCCCGTAACTGTGCGATTATGCCGCTGTGCAGGGTCAACTGGGTGGTAATCAATGCCTCACTGCCGTCTCTTGATATTGATGACTCTTTCATGCCTCCGTTCATCACCTTGTCCGGGGATTGCCCGCTTTTGGGAATGTCTACTGAACTGCTCTTCCAGTTACGCTCTGCCCGTAGTGCAATTTTTACAGAATTCCAATCAAGAGGTTTTGATCAGAAACTTGCTACTGCCTCAGATTTGCTGAAGATTGCCCGCCTTGAACATGTCAATCGGGCGATCAGAAGACTTGATGCTCTGTTGGTTCCGGATCGTATGACTCCGTTTGATCTTTATATTGAACTGGTGACACTGCTGTCCGATCTGGAGTCTGAGAACCCGACTTTACGCGCAAATCCGGTGCCAAAATATAATCACGATGATTTGAAACCTGTAATCATTGAACTTTTAGAGCGTATTCGCGCTATCCTTCTGCAGGGTGGTGTAAGTTCAGCACTTTCGTTTGCCTTCACTGACGACGCAGGTCCGTTCCTTGATCTCAAATGTGACGATGAACGTGTTTATACTGCCAAGAATATCTTCCTGGCTATTGAGTTTATGGGTAATCTCAGAGAACGTGTGGCCGATGTTGAAAACGGTGATAATTTCCGTCTTATCGACAAGGCCTCGTTTACTGATCGTGTAAGAGGCGTTAAACTTGCCGAACTCAGAGTGCCGCCTCATTATCTGCCTAACCTGCCGAATACCCTCTGGTTTAAGGTTATGACTGAAGAATCAGCAAGAATCTGGCACTATATCACCAAAGAGCGGGAGATGATTATCGATTCTGCTCATGATATGTTCCCTAACCTGAAGGCAACTTTGTACGTAAGTGTAGAGGAAACGGCTCAGGGTCGTTAATGTCGGAGATCCTCAAGGTTACCGCAGCAGGGATAAGGATTGAATAATGGATATTGAAAAACTGATAACTCCGGTGCTTAGGAAGGTATGTGAATACTGCTCCTTTAAGAAGAACGGCTATGAGGTTCCTGAGGAGGTAATGCTTCAGGAAATCAGAACTGAAC
The DNA here is from genome assembly GCA_017635415.1 of Succinivibrio sp. Taxonomy (GTDB): domain Bacteria; phylum Pseudomonadota; class Gammaproteobacteria; order Enterobacterales; family Succinivibrionaceae; genus Succinivibrio. Next base: position 9,429 of record JAGBLM010000098.1, read on the forward strand.
TCAATACCATTGCTCAGCGTTGTCAGTCCATGCCTTTACTGATGCAGCAGTATCAGAGCATTGAAAAACCGCTTATTTTCTTTATTGACTACACCATTAAGGAAGGCGGTTTTACCTATTCAAACACCTATAAGGAAAATGCGCGTAGTTTCGGCGAACTGTCAGGCGATGACAAATTCTTTGATCTGCTGAAAAACGCGATGGATTTGAACGAGGACAAGGAAGTCATCAGAATGTTCTATCTTATGATGGGACTCGGCTTTGACGGGTACTACAAGCGTCACCGTGCTGACATGGTGGAAGTGTTGCAGAATACTGCCGGTGAACTGCCTTCGTTTATCGATTTCAATAAAGAAAAGATTACACCTGATGTTGAGCCGCAGGTTGCCAATCAGTTCGGCAGGTCGGGGGTAGTTTTAAAACGCATTCGCAAATGGCTCGTTGCTCTGCTGATTGTCACCGTTGTGACCTTCGCGATAAACTATGTATCGATGCTCAGGGCGGTTTCTGACTTCAACAGTTCGATTAAGACTGCGGTAAGCAGTGCGCAGCCGTATTATGCTGAGTCTGTCGAAAAGAATAATAATCAGGATCAGTATAAAGGGGATATGGAAAATAATAACCTGCTGCATCAGTCAGTAGGGGGCAGATAGCAATGAATGCTTATCAAGGTTTAAGGAAGAATTAGTATGAATCCCGAATCAGTGGCCGCCGCTGCGCCTGTAATGCAGTTGCCTGCCGACGGAATGTTCAGTGTGGCATTGGCACATCCTCTGCTGTCAATTCTGGTACTGGTCCTTATTCTCATTGCGATTTTATTCGCCATCCGTCTGCTTATAAAAATTAACCAGATGAGAAAGAACAAAAACGAGGTCAATTCTCTTAAGAAAGACCTCATGGTCTGGTCTGTTCTGTCTTCCCTGGTTCATGGCGGTAAAAAGACTGATAGGGCAAAGGTTGAGCTTAACAGCAAACTGCATACCATTGATAATATTTTCAAGCATGCCATAAATGTAATTATGGCGCAGCGCAGATATCTGTCATCCAAACGTCCGTGGTTCCTGGTAGTAGGTGAGCCTTCATGCGGTAAATCGACTCTGCTTGATATGAGCGAACTTGATTTTAAAGCCATAGAAAAGGATGACGCCGTCCAAAAACCGCCGCTTAATTTTTATATAAACCGTGATGCCATTGTTCTGGACATTACCGGAAAGATATTTTTTGATAACTGGCTCGGCGGATCCAGTGCCGAATGGGCTCACATCTGTTCGCAGATTAGGAAAAGACATAAAACCAAGCCTCTTGATGGTATTGTGCTGACTATCTCTGCTGAAGCACTGCTTGCGGATGACTATAAACTGACCCAGAAAAAGACTTCTCTGATAGTCGGCGAGTTGTTCCGTCTTACCGGTACTCTTAAAATGTATCTGCCGTGCTATGTGGTTATCACCAAGATGGACACCATCATGGGCTTTCGTGAGTACTTCCAGAATCTTGATGACGAATCCCGCGGTCAGATGGTTGGGTATCAGCCGAGAAATATTGAGGATGAGTCGTTCAATGAAGAAGACTTTGACAACTTCTTTGACAGGTTGCTCTCCAGAATCCGCAATGGCGTCCTCGGACTGATGTGCAGTAAGTCTGTACTTGACCTTTCTTATGCGGATAAATCAAGAATCGAACTTACCGGTGATATGTTCCTGTTTGCCGATAATTTTGCCAAGGTAAGAACAAATCTTAAAGCCTACCTTAACACTTTATTTGGAAATAGTCGTTTTCGCGGCAAACACTTTACCAAGTTCAAGGGAGTGTATTTCACCTCCGCCAATGACAAGGGCTTCTGCTTAAACGATCGCTTTGCCGCTTTACAGGGTAAATCCATTGATGATGCACCTCTTTACGATAATAACTTTAAGGAATCACGTGGTTATTTCATAAAGAACACCCTGCAGAGAATTGCTTTTGTTGCCGACGGTTCAGCAGGCTTTACCAGACATGAGGAAATCAGGAGACGGATGCCGTATTACCTCGGTTGTGCCGCCTTAGGTGCAATTTCCGTCATCTATCTTTATGGTGCATTATTTGTCGGTCCGGAATTTAAAAGACAGCTTGGCGATGACACCATGTACTTTCAGGGGCTTTCCCGTCAGTTTGATCAGGGGGTGATAGACGCCTCAAGACTGCTGTCTGTTGATGGTAAGGGAAACGGTGTAACTCTCTTTGATAATCCGATGCCTAATGATACCAAGGTGCCGCGCATGAACTTTTTCTCTGAGACTCAGCGCCGTCTGCAAAAAGAGATCAAGGTGCCGTGGCAGTTTTTCCCGGGCTACGTTTTCGAATATGGTCTGAGCGGCAACGTTGCTGTAGCCGATCGTTATTTCCTGTACAACCAGTTGCAGACCAAGATGACCTTCATGCCTCTGGTTGAATCCCTCGAATACAACTTCATGATGCAGGGTAATGAACCTTTCTCTGATGAGAAGCGTGATGCGCTGTTTCAGCTCATGGATATTGCGCAGTTTGCCGCCTCGAACAAAGTTGCTGACTACAATGATGTTTATGACGGTTCGATGATGCAGGCATTCATGAACTATATGTATCCTCAGACCGGAACCAACACCAAACAGCGTTTGGAACTCTTTTTCCCTGAGTTTGACGTTCTGGCCCGCTTCAACAACAACTCCATTGTCCTGAATCAGAACTATGTCGAAAGCTGCAATACGGCTATTAACGGCTTTATTGAAAACTGGAAACTGTTCAGAAACTATTCCAAGCATGACTATGTAGAACTTGTTGCTGACGCTGATTCTGCACACAGACTTATTGACATTTATTCAAGCCTTGAAAAAGGGCATGCTATGAATTTCAAGGAAGTGTCTCAGGATCAGATCCCTCGCTATCTTCAGCAGATGCGTATTCTGATTGATGCCTACCAGTCAGAGAGCAGGAACGTCGAGGATTTTGCCCGTTTTGCCGCTGAGTCTGTTGCCAAGTCAAAGAATCCTGCACAGGATGCCAAGGGCGGTGCCGATGGTGGCGATAAGAAGGACGATAAAGCTTCAGAAAAGATAGAGGATAATCCGTACTTTGTAAGTTTTGAGAACGCCTATAACGATTATGTGAAGAAGCTCCACCGCGATTTCAGACATTTCAGGGAGTTTGATACATTCCGCAGTGCCCATACCACGAATCATACCGGTATGTACTTCGGCGGTATAAATTTCCGTGCGTTCCCAGCTATTGAAGCGGAAATTACCAAGAAACTTTCTGAAGAGCACGACCGTATCATCCAGAATATGACCAAGATGCCGAAGCATCCGCTGTTCCTTGAATATGGCACTGCAGACAAGAACGTGAAAGAGTTCAACTTTAATCTGCTGAGCCGTCTGCTCGATATCGCGGTTATGGAACCGCCTTCATTTATTCTGTTCCAGCCTGGTGATATCGGTATGGCTGTTGATGAGGTTGAAGACCATTTTGAGGAACATCAGTCCGAACTTAAGGCTTTCGTCGACATGTACGGTGGTAATGATGTCTTAAAGCCTTGGACCGCTTTTGTTGACCGTGTGTTAAGACTGCAGAGAGCAGTAGGCAGAATCAAACTTGGTCACTCGCTGCTTGCTCTTTACCCTAATGAGTCCTCAGACCTCAACATGCTCTCTGAACTTACCATTCTGGTAGGCGAGAGCGGAAATGACCTCGGCAGTATTTCAGGAGATTTCTCCTTTGAAATTTCAAAAGAAGTTCTGGGCGATTATGAACTCCGACAGGAATACAATCCTGAGGGATTCTTCAAGTACATCAATCCGATAGCTCAGCTGGTTAAACTGCGTGACAGCAAGGATGAGGAACTTGCAGTCTTCCGTGATGAACTCAAGAAGAACAAACTGCTGTCAAGACCTATCAAAGTCTTTGGTAAATATGCCGGTTCCTATATCAATTACTGGGGGCATATCGGCGACAGTATGCATCCTTCCGTAGGAACCTACGGTGAGTTTTATGAACTGGCCTCATCATCAAAAGCCTATCAGATCAATGCTCAGCTACAGGAGCTTTATACCTTGAGTTATGATGCAATCAAGGTTGTTGATGACTGCATGCTTGATGACAACACCAAGACCTTAAAGGCCAATACCTTAAAACTTCTCGAGGCGAAGATAAAAACCCTTGATATAGCATTTACCGATCAGTGTAATGATGTGCTTACTGCCTGGACTCTGCTTGGTCCTGACGCAACCTATGCCAACAGGACTGTAACACAGATGACTGACAAGGAACTGAAGACTTCACTGCTGTCACTGGGCAAGAGCAAGAAAGGTGCATCAGCTATCCCTTGGTGGGGTGAGTTTACCGCCTTAGGCTCAAAACTGCTTAAACGTGATGCCTCCTCTGAAGCCTCGATGTCTCTTGCCATGTTCCAGAGTCAGTTGAAGTTCTTCCCTCTGGTAAAAGATGGCGATGCCCATGTGCATGTGCTCGATCGTAATGAGATCAAGAAACTGATGCTGATGTTCAAGTCATTCGGTCTGTCAGAAATGGCTGAGGACCCTAAGGAGAATCCATTGCCGGGTATGGGACTTGATGATGACAAGGAACTTGGTGTCGATGCCGATCTGAAGGCTCCGCTGGTCTTCTCGAGCAATTCGAGCAAGCAGGGTATGTTTAGAGTGTGGGCAACGAGCATGGAGAAACTTCTCTCTCTGCTGTCCCGTGATGACAAATCGATGAATTTCCGTATCAGTAGAGTGAATGCCGCTGATCAGAACCGCCTGAAGATTGAACAGGGATATGCCGGTTATGAACTTGCTATTGCGCGTTACCGTTACTTTACGGTAACTGTAGGTAACGGCAAGGCCAGCGAAAAGGTGGCAGCCTTCTCTTCAGACGAAAAGCAGCCAGGTATTGCGCAGGGATCTCTTAACAATCAGACTATTACCTTCAATTTCTACAAGTTCTCGGATTCTGAAGATCCGGATTGCGTGCTCACTCTGGATGGGGCCTATCCGTCACTGCAGCTGTATCTGAATGAACAGGGCGAGTATAGCGATGAGAGCAAGGTAACCTATGTTCCGTTACTGCTTATGGGCAATGATGGTGCATCAAGTCTGTTCTACATCGGTATATCCTTCACCGGCAAACTTCCGCTTGCCGAAGACTGGCCATCGATTGCCGACTGGCCTGATATGAGTCTTTTCGATAGTGTCTCGATGGTGAAATAGTAAAAAAACCGGGAAATTTTCCCGGTTTTTTTACTTTAAATCGTGAGATAAAATCTGTTTTTTTTAAATAAATTATTCAAAAATTACAGATGAATAGACTGCGAATAATTTCTAACTAATTATTCTAACAACATAATTTCGCATTCGATATCAAGCATTTTGAGAGAACAGTACATTACATAGTTGCAGTCAGTGCGGTAGAAAAGTCCGCGGATTGCTAGGAGTTGATATGGCACAGCAGCGGATCTCATTGTCCCTCTCTATCATGGGCGCAGGATCGGACACTGATGAGTATGCATCAATCTTTGATGCAGGATCTGTGTTCAGTATGGATCTTAAAGAGAAAATCAGTGGTCCATACGAGGCTATACTCAAAGTTTTTACTAAAAAACCTTTAAGTCGTAGTCTGCTTAAGGCGCTTTCCGGAAAGGATGCCGTGGTAAATGCAGGTTACAGCGATGAGAAGGGTAATCTTGAACGCGCAGTTGAAGGTACTGTCAAAGAGTGTATCTATTATGGCAGACTTCTTCCTGCCACCTCTGACGAAAAGCAAAGCTGCTCCTATCATTATGAACTTAAACTGGTCTCGCCTTTTGAGGCAATGAAACTGTCAGTTCGTACCAAAACCTTTGACAATTTAAGTCCGGTTACGGTTATTAAGAATATCATTGAAAATTACGGTGTTAAGCTTTACGTAGATGACAGTCTTCTTGATAAAAAATATTTTGATAAGACTCTTATTTATGAGCAGATAGATGAAAGCGACTATGACTTCATCCATAAACTGATGGTGATGTACGGTCTTAACTACGCATTCGTCCATGACAATGATAAAGGCAAACCATCAGTGTATCTGAGTCGTGCCTGTGGTGCTTCTTTGTACCGCGGTTCTTCTCTTACGGTATCAGGTCCTGATACAGGTCTAACTCTCAGTAATTCAGGTGAAAAACCTCTGAACACTGACTTAGATGCGATCATATCCTGCAGTCTTTATGGTGAGTCAGAAGACGGAGTGCTTAATCTTGAGACCTTAAAATGCGCAAGTACTGACGGTTATTCCAATAAGTCGCAAAGTGATCTTCAAAAAATCCTGCCTCAGGCTCTGTCCTATTTTACTGCCTCAAAAATGCTATACAGCGCCGCCCGTACTCGTGAGAGAAGACGATTAAACGAGAATCTGCAGGCAAGACTGACGCGTGACACCTCGGTTTATCAGGGCAAAACATCGTCTCTTAAGATAAATCCGGGTAGCATTATGTGTCTTGATGATTTCTATGACGACGAAAAAATCTATACTCTTGTCACCTCCTCATCTCTTTATGTTGAGCAGCCGGCGCCAGAGGATCGTGCCTTTACGATTGACACAAAGAGCACGGTGAAAACTGAGTTTACGGCCTTAGAACTTGCCTCAGTCGGCGGAAGTGGACTGAACGGACCGATAACCGGTGAACTGAAAACCAGTGATGAATTTGACAACAGCATCAATCTTGGTTCTTTTGCTGAATATGATTTCACGACAGGTAGTGACAAGTCAGGCAGTGAGTTTGTCGAGGCCGTGGTTTCAGACGGTTCTGGCTGCACCACCGGAGTTAATGCCGGTTCTATCTGTATCTACGCAGATGATAATACCGAAGAGCCGAGTATGTTCTATGCGGTAACTGAAAACGCCTCAGAACCGGTGGTGGTTACTGTAACCTATGGCACGCAGAAGGGCAGTGAGGCATCTTTTAGCAGACTGCCCCGTATCGGTCAGAGAGTGCTCTTGTGTCGCAGGTTTGGTCGCTATTATCTGCAGGGGTATTTGCCTGAGGCTGATAGTCTTTATGTGTTTGACAGCAATAACCGCAGTCTTAAATTCGGGGCCGATATCAAGTACTACACCAGTCCTGCATCCCAAAGCATCTGGTCGCGTGATGGCAAAAAGATGGAGAAACTGAGTGAGCCTGCAGCGCCAGAATGCGGCGACGTGAAAAAACAGAGCGAATCGTCCTCTATAAGTATGGAAAACATTGGTAATGAAAAGGAATATATTCTTTCCAAGATCTACCGCAGGGAGATTGATGATTATTTTGATTTGATCAGTAAACAGCATAATGATCGCAGTTATGTCGAGAAATTCACTGAAGTTTTGGATGGCGAAACAAGTTCCTATTCCTCTCAGTGTTCGCAGTTAATGGAGGATTTAGGACTAAAGGAGGATGCTCTTAAGGAGGCTGCACTTTCCTACTATGATCGCCTAGGTGAACTGGACGGTACGGTAGCATCCTTTGATGTAACTCAGGATATTGATGCTTATTCTTCAGGTTTAGATGAAACTCTCGATAAACTGGCAACTGATTATAAGAATAAGAAAACATCCTACCTTGGTGTCTGCGAAGATATAGATTCACTTGCAGACAAAATTATCAGCAATACCGGCATTCATTATGATGAAAGTGAAGAAGACGGAGTCAAAGTCATCACAACCGAGGCCTTTAAGATCAAATCTATAGGTGGTGTGGAAATCAACGCCCAGACTGGTGATATTACTCTGAATACTGATGGTGAGATTAATATCAAGGCCGGCAAGGGTATCACTCTTGACGCTAACAGCGTCAAGATTGTCGGTAAAAATCTCGTAAATGCAGCGGTGGGAGGCAATGCTCTTTCCATCAGTAAGAATGCTGCCGCTCTCAAGGCTAAAAAATGGACCACCTGCAAAGGCATCTTTGATGCGGGTATAAGTTTTGATTCAATTGCCGGTACCGTCATAACCGGCATGAATGTCAACATTGGTGCCGCACTTACGGCTTCCATGAGTGATAATCTGGGCGCCAAAATCTCTACCAACTATGGTGTTGCCTCTCTTACCGGTAATTCTACGCTCATCGGCACCAACACCAGACGCCAGTTTATTTTTAACTTTACGCAGAGCGTTGGTTTGCTTCTCAATGAGCTTGCCAATATGGGCTTTACTCTTGGAGGAGTTGATCTCGGTGCTAAGATTACCAAAAGTATTTCTTATGCGGTTCCTTCAACAATCGGCACCGCACTTTCAGTTTACAAGGGATATCAGGGGATCAGGCAGGCCCAGGGTACATTTAACAAGATTATGGCTTATGTAAGCGCGGTGTTGAATTTTGTCAGTTCTCTGTACGATACCGTAATGCTGACCATCATTTCCACAGACGCAACTTTCTTAAGCGAGAGTATCGGTAAGGCTGAGAAAATAACCAAGCAGGATGCGATTCGTCTGGGTTCTCTGGTTCTTAAACTCTCGATCATGGCTGCCACTGTAGTTACTTATGTCGTGGAAATGGATGGGAAAAAGAAGTGTTCCCTGTCTATGCAGGGCAAGACCTTATCTCTTGAAGCTGGGGCTGTTAAGAAGTTATCAAATGAGTTTGTAGAAGCCGTTTCTGCAATGGCTGGCAAAGATGTCGCAAAAGATGACAGGGATAACGCCAGAAAGGTAAACGATCTTGAACAGTTAAATGATGATTCTGAAGATGATAAAGACGAATCTTTTGATGAAAAGTTAGATCAAAAAGAACGGAAGCAGCTTATTGAAGGTGAAGATAAATAATATCTTGCAGGACGAATGATTTGGGCATGATGGAGATAACAAATGGCATTATCTGAAGAATCAAAGGAATTAATCAGGGAAGTAACCATCTCAATTGCAAAAAGTGCTGGGACTAAACTGCTGGTTGCAGGTATTAAGGCTGGAGTCAAGAAACTGACTGTAACAAACTATGAAAAAAAGCAACTTACAGGAAACAAGTCGATTACGCCTACGGACGATATAACCTCCTTTGACAAGCGAGAGACTACTGCAGCACAGACAGAAGGATCACTGTTTCATGATGAGGTTCAGGCACAGAGCGGTCAGGTTCAGGCTGCTGACACCAAGGCTCAGGCTCTTGAATCTTCAGCCAAGGCTGCAGAGACCGGAGCCCGCGCTGTTGACACAGAGGCCGGAGCCACCGAAATTGCTACTAAAGCCCTCAAGATGAATTAAGGAGCAAGAAATGTCTGATAAACTTGAATGGCTCAATAAACATATTCTCTTTTTTGAGCACCGTAATTTATCTGAGGTAGTTAGCGTTGAGCACTATCCTGTAACAACCGAACTTCTGCAGCTTGCAGGAGGTTCTGATGACTGTAATGATTACTTTGCCAAACTTCTTGCACAGAAGCGGTACAAAGATCTGAATACCTTTTTTGCCTATAATCTGCACCGTCGGGTTGCTATCTGGTGGGCTTATCTTTGTGTGCTTGATTTAAGACTAGAGCAGCAGGCTAATCCTGAAAAACCAAGGGACATTGCGGATATCGGTAAACCACGCGAACTGAAGGCTCCTTCGTGGGCCAGTGCCGATGCTGAAGAACCTGAGGATGATATAGACTACAAGGCTCTGGCTGATGATATTCAGAAAAAATCAGACGAGGCCAGAAAGTTCTACGAGAGCGTGGTTCCTAAAGAGTGGCGGGATACTTTTCAGGAAGCTATTGATCTGGCAAACGCCGAGTTCAAAAAAGAAAACGGTATGGATCCGATGGAAATGCTTGATGCCGTCGTCAAAATGGAAATCGACGATGATCCGATTGATTACAACAGTCCTCTGTTCAAGGCTGAAGGTGAACTCAAGGAGGCTATTGAAAAGACCAGAAAGGAGACTGTTGACCTTATCAAAAAAGCTCTTCCTCCTGAGGATAAGCCGGCCAAGAATCAGTTTATGTATCAGTCTTTAGATGGCGTCTGGAAATATATTGTTCGCCCTGATGCCACCAACGCGGCACCACTTTTGGAACTAGGCAATCAGTGCCCGGATGAACCTGAAGGACTTCTGGCCTTATCAGCCTTCTGGAGTTACGGCAATATGACACCGCTTGCTGAAGAGCAACTGATAAAAACACCGGACGGACTTATGTCCAACGGTATCAATTCTCTGCTCTTAATGCTGGCACTCAAACAGGGCGGTACCAGGAAATTTGATGAACGCATGGAGCGTTATTTCAAATTTGCCTACAAAGCTGCCATTGGTTTGAGTTCCTGGGTCAAATATTCGGCAGAAGAAGGGGCTTCTCCTATTGTGCCTCATCAGCACCTTAAAATGGTGATTGAACAGGAGGAGCAGGAGGGTGAAAGTGAGACCCAGTCTGTAGCCCAACAGTCAGCGAACAATTCCAAAGAGCATCCTGCCATGCACAGAAAACCTGAGGTTGAAAGATTCAGGGGCTGATAAAGTTACAGAATGCGGTGCAAAGGCACCGCTTTTTGGTATAAGAACCCGTTATTTTTCATCACAGGTGTAGAAGATAGAAGAGTGGCAAAAGTGGTAAAGTACGGAAGCTTTTGTTTAACGGATCGTGTTAAAGATCGTGATCTGTCTTGACTTGGGATCACCGTTGAAGACACAGGCAAGCTTTAAAAGCTCACGATCACCAAGATTTTCTCTGCCGTACTCTTTATCCTCTATCTGGTTTACCGCATCCTTTAAAAGGACTTTACAGTTTCTGCCATCAGCTGAGAACTTAAGTTCGATAACCACCCGACGGTTCTTAAGATTGACGATAAGGTCTGAGCGACCCTTGCTGTTGTGCTGCTCTGCTCTGACATCAAGTTTAAGTCCCACAAGATACATCAAAAGCAGTGACCGCAGTACCGCTTCACTCTCCACAGGATACCTGTCATAAGGGATAGTTGAAAGCACACTGTTTAAATGACCTACTATTTCCTCTGCTGTGCCCTGTTCAAGAATGTCATCACCGTCATAGAAAGAGGCAAGTGAGTCAGGATTAAAAAATTTGGTAGTTAAAAGCGCATTTAAGGCTGAAGATACTTCTCTGTTGGCGGTGCCAAGTTTTATTTTCTTAGGAAAGTTTATTGCAGATTTTAAGGTCAGATACCCGGTCTGACACATCAGTACATTCTCATCCATGGTAGGAAGAGTAGTTGGATTCATAAAACTGTTGTAACTG
>JAGBLM010000099.1 GCA_017635415.1 Succinivibrio sp.
GATACAAATCCTAAACTGCTCATAAAGTTCTGGGTTATTGATATTGGCAGAGAGCTGACAGTCATACTCGTCAATAAGCAGGACTATCTTAAGTTCCTCAGGCATAACCGTAAAGAGATTAGCAAGAAGGTTATTCGGTCTGTCATTGTCGGTATAACCGCTGACCTTTAGTTTCGCGGCAAAGTCCCGGATAACCTGACACAGCTGCCGTTTAAATTCCGCAAAGTCAGTAACCGAAAATTTTAGGAAACTCAAGTGCAGTACAGGATACCTGTCCTGTTGCCACTTATCGTAGATAAAGGTTCCCTTAAAGTAAGGATCAACACCTTTTGCAAAGAGGGTACCGATAGTGTTTAAGGTTAGGGATTTGCCGAAGCGGCGGGGACGGGAGAAGAATACTCGCCTGTTGCTTTTGACAAGATTATAAATATATTCAGTCTTGTCGACATAGATATAATCACTGTCGAGGAAATCTTCAATGTTTTCAGATGAGGCAATTTCTTTCATAACAGACTCCGTAAACGGGGATATTATAGCAAATCCCAAGCCCGTTCAATTCCGAATACATCTTAAGTAACTCTTTGCTTTACCAAAATAATTTCTCAAAAATACCTTATCATTGAGTGAAACTTTCTATTCTTTTTGCCATCATCAGTTTTGTGAAAGATACAGAAAACCGGCCTGAAGGCCGGTTTTCCTCAGATATATAAAGTCAAAGTTTGATTTATTTTGCCATCGCAGCTTCCATCTTTTTGATCATGCTGTCACCGAATTCATCCTTGTAAAGTTGTGAGACCTTATCAAAGGTTGCATCCTTGAATGGTTTAGGGTCAATAGACTCAATTACCTCAACACCACTCTTTCTGAATAGTGCAATTAACTCCGCCTGTTTATCAGCATTGATCTTGCGCTGTACATTGGCGGCCTTACGGGCAGCATCAACAAGAACCTTCTGCTGATCAGCTGTCAGAGTCTTGAACTTGTCAAGATTCATTGCCAGCAGCAGCGAACCGTACTGGTGATTGGTTAAACTCAGGTATTTCTGAACTTCATAGAGTTTGGCTGAATAGAACACTCCAAGAGGGTGATCCTGCCCATCAACGGTATTGGTTTCAAGTGCTGTATAAAGTTCCCCAAGTGGCATTGGAACAGGGTTGGTTCCCAGTACCTCAAAGAGTTTAACCTGCATTGGAGCACCAGGAACGCGCATCTTCAGTCCTTTGACATCATCAGGTGTCTTGACCGGACGTTTATTATTGGAGATGGCGCGATAACCATTCTCCCAAAAAGCCAGACCCTTGATGTTATATTTGGCCATACCGTCCAGCAGTTCCTGACCTACTTCTCCATCCAATACCTTGTAGGCATCTTCTTTGGTATTAAAGAAGAAAGGCAGATCTAGGACCTTAAGTTCAGGTGCTAAACCGGCAAAATTGTTTGATCCTAACACCGTCATATCGACTGAGCCGTTACGTATACCATTTATGAGTGAAGAGGCATTGCCAAGAGTTGAATCTGGGAACAGTTTAATCACCACCTCGCCTTTGGTGCCATCTTCCACCATTTTCTTGAATTCTTTGGCGGCCAGATGCTGTGAATCAGTACGTGGCGTCTCATAGCCCAGACGAAGTTCAGTCTTTGCGTAGGCTGTACTCAAGGACATGACTGCCCCTACGGCCAGGACGAAAGCGGAAGCTTTAATAAAAGTTCTCATAAAGATCTCCTTTGTTTGTGAAAAAAAGTTACTGTTACCCTAGGATAAAGGCCAGTGGCGTCAGAATCAGCGACGGGAACAGCAGGAACAGGAACAGAGTCAAAATCAGAGCCAGAAGATAAGGGAAGACCCCTACTACAGCTCGGTCAAAAGAAATTTTGGCCACTCCGGTAATCACGTTTAGTACATTACCAACAGGAGGAGTAATAAGTCCGATAGAGCAGTTGATAATGAACATTACTCCGAAATAAACCGGGTTGATCCCCGCCTCCTCGACCACCGGCATAAGAACAGGACAGAGAATCAAAACTGTTGGGGTCAGATCCATAACCATTGATACCATGAAGATGACAAGCATGATAATAAGCATCAGTTGGAACTGAGAATCCATAAAAGGCTCAAGTATGGAGATAACCATATCAGGTAGTTCGGCAATGGTCATCAGCCAGGCAGATACCTGCGCAGCTGCCACGAGAAACAGCACCACAGCCGTAGTCTTACAGGACGAGAGCAATACCCCATAAAGAGCTTTAAGTTTAAGTTCGCGGTAAACACAGGTCGAAATGAAAAGTGCGTAAAAAGCGGCAACAGCGCCTGCTTCAGTCGGGGTAAAAATGCCGAAACGAAAACCGCCAATGATGATCACCGGCAACAGCAGAGCCCAGATTGAATGACGCAGAGAAGACAGGATCTCTCCTTTTTTTGCTTTCGGCATAACTGTCGCATTCATGCGATGAGCAAGAATGTACCATATGGCGCAAAGAGCAATACCAATCATAATGCCAGGAGCGATACCAGCTAGGAAAAGTTTGGAAATTGAAACTCCGGAGGCAACGCCAAAGATAATAAACGGAATTGATGGCGGAATAATTGGGGCAATAATACCACCTGATGCAACCAGACCTGCAGACAGTTCCTCTTTGTATCCTGATGATTTCATCATCGGAAACAGCATCGCGCCGACGGCAGCTGTATCGGCAACAGCAGATCCTGACATTGAGGCCATAATCATCGCTGCAATAATAGCCACAAAACCAAGGCCTCCCTTGACGTGACCGACAATCTTCATTGGCAGGTCGATAATACGGGTAGATAAACCGCCAGCATTCATAATCTCACCTGCCAGCACAAAGAACGGAATGGCAAGCAGTGAGAAATTGTTGATACCGTTAAAAACATTCTGGGCCATAACATTAGGATCGAGCATGCCAAGAGAGAGCATCAGCGCAACGCCAGTCACCAGCAGAGCAAAAGCAATAGGTACTCCCAGAACAATGCAGACGAGGAGGGTGGATAGAAAAATCAGCAACTCCATTTTCAGACCTCCTTACCAGCAAGACCGCAGAAAACACGGATTACAGCAATGATAAAAATCCCTGCTCCACCTATGATGCCGGAGATATAAAGAGTAGCCATCGGGATCTCCGTAACCGGTGAAGCCTCAACAAGACCTATCTGTGTCAGCTGGCAGCTCCCACTGACAATCATCGTGCAGCAGAAGGCGATCAGCATGTTGCTCAGGACACCAAACCAGCGCGTTGCCCACTTCCCCAGTTTTTTAACTATAAAATCGACACAGATATGGGATTTTTCCTGATAGGCAAGAATGGCAGACAGAAAGGTAAGCCAGACGAACAGAAAACGGGATAACTCCTCTGAGGACACAATGCTTGAATTGAGTGCGTAGCGTAACACCACGTTAATAAAAACCATCAGGGACATTATTACCATGATGCCAACCGACGTAATCTCAATAGCACGGGTCAGGAGCTTAGAGAGCGACTGCATGAACTGCCTCCATAAACGTCACGGTTATAGAATATATCTTTTATATAGTAAAATTCTATTTCAATTTTTACCAATTGTCCTGATAGATAATCCCATAATGTGACAAACCTAACTAAAATGACTGCTTATTTACGAAAAACCGGTTGCGAGTCCAAATTCGACAGACATTAAATGTCCTGAGTCAATGTACCAAGCCTGCCCCGGAGGACATCAATCACGACCGGACAACCTATAGCACTTATATTTCTCTCTATGATTTATATAAAATAATTTAATAGTTGTTGCGTATACTGAACACTTCTTCATTCTCCCTTGGAAGTCTTATCAGACTTTCAGATAGACAGACTGCACCGTAGCAGAGTGCTGACATAATAGATAATAATGCCTTAAATTTTTAAACGTAATTCACATAATTTCTCATTGTTATTTTTAAATATTAGAATATTGTTTTAAAATATGAAATAGTATTCTTATCTATGACTTATATCAGGATGTATTTATGAAGATTTCTTATCTTGATCTGGAAAAGGAATTCCTCCGTATCCTCCGCAAACATGGCGTAAGCGATGACAGCGCCATTCCCTGTGCACATGAATTTGCCGAAACAACCGCTTATGGTGTGGTTTCTCACGGGGTAAACCGCTTCCCGGTGTTTATAGGACAACTCGACAAGGGAGAGGTTAAACCGCACGCCAATCCTGTCAAAGTTGGAACCTTTGGCGCCATTGAAAAGTGGGATGGTCAGCAGGGAATAGGCAACCTTATTGCCAAGAAGATGATGGATAGAGCAATGGAAATTGCCTCGATGCAAGGAATAGGCATAGTGGCTCTGCGTAATACCAATCACTGGATGCGTGGAGGCAGTTATGGCTATCAGGGAGCAAAAAAAGGCTTCATTTCCATCTGCTGGACCAACTCTATCGCGGTTATGCCTGCATGGGGTGCAAAGCAATGCTGTATAGGTACCAATCCTCTTATTATCGCTGTGCCAACCAACCCAATAACCATGGTTGACATGTCTATGTCCATGTTTTCTTATGGAAAACTGCAGAATTACCGGCTAGCTGGCAAGGCACTGCCTATCGATGGAGGCTTTGACAACGAAGGGAATTACACCCGTGATCCTGCTACAATTGAGGCCAACAAACGAATTCTACCGATGGGCTACTGGAAAGGCTCCGGACTTTCTATTGTTCTTGACATGATTGTAACCATGCTCTCTGGCGGTCTTTCCGTAAGTGATATTACCAAGAGTGGATCTGAAACCAATGTCTCCCAGATTTTTATTGCCATAAAACCGTCAAATGAGGGTGTGACAGCTTCCATGCAGAAGAGTCTTCAGGATATCGTTTCCTATGTAGAAAATGCAGAACCTTGTGACCCGAATATCAGACCACGAGTCCCGGGGCAGGAATTTGAAAAACGCTACCGTAAATCGATGACTGAAGGAATTGAAGTTAACGATTCCATCTTTGAAAAACTGAAGAGTCTTTGAAGACAGTCAGATAGAAAAAATCTGACCACTGAAAAGTAATCCTTATTAATTTGCAGGAAAAGTTCTATGACGGGATTTATAATCGGAGCATATCCAAGTGCCCCAAGTTTCTACTACCTTGACGAGGAAGATGAGAGTAAATTCTTCAGACTACTCTCAGACAGAGAAGAAATAGGAGGACTTGAACAGCCCTGCCTTAAGGAAATGCATCCTCTGGGCAATGAGTTCCTGTTCAGTCACATTCCAGAAGACTGGAAGATTGTCTGTACCGCTGTAATGTACACCATGGGACAGCGCAAGGATAATCCAGGATTTGGTCTTGCATCAACCGATGAAGAAGGACGCAAAGCCTGCGTCAGATTTCATCGGCATATTCTTGAACAGATGAACACCTGCACCGCCAGATATGGTTCACACAGATTCTCTCATCTGGAAATTCAGTCTGCGCCACTGAAAAACTGTCAGGACGCGGATGCATCCACAGAGGCCTTTCTGACGTCTCTTAAGGAAATCTTAAGTTGGGACTGGCCATGCAAGATCGTTATAGAACACTGTGACGATATGCATTCCAAAAGACTGTCCAAGGGTTTTCTCCCGCTGCTAAATGAAATTGCTGCCTGCAGGAATAAGGATCTCGGCATATGTATAAACTGGGCTCGCAGCGTCCTTGAGGCAGACGATATCTATGAACCGCTGAAGGCAATTGCCATGTGTAAGGAAGCAGGAGTCCTCAAAGGTCTTATGTTTTCAGGCACTGCAACTGGTGGCAGCTGGGGAGATCATAATGACAACCACGTGCCTTTTGCCCCATTTGCAGACTCAAGACTCAAGGTTGAAGAAAGTCTCCTGACCGTTGAACGGGCACGAGACTGTATCCAACTTGCAGGTAATGCGCCTGAATTTATTGGTGCCAAACTTATGGAATATAACCGTGATGCAGATTTTGACCATCGCATCGGTATTCTTCTTGATGGTGTTGATGCGCTGAATCTGGCGCAAAGGAAGGATACCGTATGACGTCTAAAAATATCCCCTGCTGGCTCGGCATTGATGTGGGGGGAACCACTATCAAGGCTGGACTTTATGATGAGCAATGTAACGAACTTAGTTCTGGTAGAGAAAATCTTACCCAGTTAAGTCCAAAGCCCGGTTACGCCGAACGCGACATGATAGTATTAAGAGACAAATGCTATCAGGTCATCAGAGAAGCGCTAAGCAAAAGTGGCATCACCCCATCTTCAATCAAGGGGATAGCCATTTCTGCTCAGGGCAAAGGTCTTTATCCTATTGATAAGACCGGAAGACCTGCATTTGGAACCAATGGCATTATTTCCGCCGACCGTCGGGCAATTGATGTGGTTAAACGATGGTCAGAAGAACATATTGAACAGCAGCTTTATCCTTATACCAGACAGGCGCTGTGGACAGGACATCCCGTATCAATTCTGCGCTGGTTCAAGGAAAACGAACCTGAAAAATACCGCAACATTGATACGGTCATGATGCCACACGATTATCTGCGCTTCTGTCTTACCGGCGACAAGGCTGTGGAACTTACCAACATATCAGAATCAAATCTGTTCAATATGAATACGGAGCAGTTTGACGAGCGACTTGCCAAACTCACCGGTATTGAGGACATCATGGCAAAGCTGCCTCGAATAGTCCAGTCGACAGAGCAGTGCGGTACTGTGAACAAGGAAGCGGCTGAGCATACCGGACTTGCTGAGGGAACTCCGGTGTTTGGTGGACTTTTTGATGTAGATTCGGTTGCCATCACCTCTGGACTTGTAGATGGAAATTCCCTTAATGTCTCCATCGGCACCTGGTCCGTAACCACAGGCCTTGCTACGGAACTGTCGGATAAAGATGTCCATCCTTTTGTTTACGGACGGCATCCGGCACGATCTACCTATATAATTCATGAAGCCAGTCCGACCTCGTCAGGCAATCTGGAATGGGTATGCCGCAATCTTTGCTGTTCAGATTTCACAAAAATTAATGCAATGGTGAAGAACTCGCTTGAAAAAAAGAACGATGTTTTCTTCCTGCCATTCCTCTACGGATCCAATGCCTCACTGGACGCTACCGCAGGTTTCTACGGTCTGCAGGCAGCCCACGACAGCGGAGATTTATTTGCAGCATGCTATGAAGGAGTGGTCTTTGCAGGCATGAAACATATAAACTCCCTAAAACGCAAATTCACAAACGTAAAAAAACTTGTGGTTACAGGAGGTCCGACACACTCCCGTATCTGGATGCAGATCCTTTCGGATACCGCGCAACTGCCTCTTGAATTACCAAAACTCGAAGAACCAGGATGCCTTGGAGCCGCCCTGGTAGCCATGGCTGGCACTGATTTTGGCGGTGATGTAAATAAGGCACAGTCAAGACTTCGTATTGAGTCAAGCACAATTGAGCCTGACAAAGAAAAAACAGACTACTATAAAGAAAAACTTTTCCGATACAATCTACTTGTTGAAGCTATCAACAGTTATCACGAAAAACTTAATGACCACAAAAAGATGTTTCAACCAACCTGAGGAGCATACATGAAGCCATTACTGCAGATTGCACTCGATCACACCGACCTGGTCTCCGCACTTGACACCGTACATCGTGTAAAGGATTACGTTGATGTTGTTGAGTGTGGAACCATCCTCTGCTTTTGCGAAGGCATAAAGACGGTCAGTGTCATCAAGACTCTGTGTCCAGAAAAAATAGTCGTCTGTGACCTTAAATGCTGCGATGCTGGAGAAATTCTGGCAAAACAGGCCTTTTCTGCCGGAGCAAAATGGATGACGGTCGTCTGCGCCGCCCCTCTGGCAACCATGATCACTACCAAAAAGATAGCGGATAGCTACCAAGGAGAGATCCAGATAGAACTCTTTGGCAACTGGACATTCGAAGATGCCAAAGAATGGGTTAAAAACGGGATCACCCAGGCTATATATCATCGCGGCAGAGATGCACAGGCCGCAGGACAGGGCTGGTCACAGTCCGATCTTGACAAGATGAAGAGACTATCCGATTTAGGTATAGGACTGTCAGTAACAGGAGGTATCACCCCTGAGTCCATATCTACTTTTAAAGATATCAATGTCAAGGTCTTTATTGCCGGCCGCGCATTGTCTGCTGCAGCAGATCCAAAAAAAGCTGCAACACAGTTCCGCGAGCAAATAGACAAATACTGGGACTAAGAGATCTGAGCCAGATTTACCGCATCTTTTAAAGACTGCAAAAGTTGATACAGCAGCAATCTTAAGATCACCAAATCTGGCTTAGTTGTCACTCAGGACGGTAGCATTCACAAGAACAGGATCTGTTCAGCTCCCCATAAATCAAAAACGATGGCGTCAGTCTCTCTTTTCAACAAGATTGCCTAGTGGGACAATCTCACAGCCTTTTTTGGCAAAGCCTATGCCCAAACCATAGACTTTCTTATACCTTCTTGAAATAAATCTTGAAGCATAGTCTTTTTTAATGATCTGCTCTGTTGCAGATTGTGCAGCATCAAAACAGTCATCAACGTTTTTGGTTTTTTTAAGTTCCAGAATACAGGCGGTTTTATAGGCAAAACTATCAAGGATAAGATCGGAAATACCATTTCCGCTTTCAAATTCTTCAAAAAATTCTATGCCCTTTGCCGCACAGGCAAGTCCGAGCACTCCGGTCATAAAACCGTGATAGTAAAACTCAGAGCCACTGTTTCTGACACTTAAAAACTCTTTTAACATGGTGCCTATCAGAGATTGAGACTCTTCAACCTTATTCTCCATTAAGAGGTCGACAAGTGTTTTGGCCTGATTGAACC
>JAGBLM010000100.1 GCA_017635415.1 Succinivibrio sp.
AGCAGAGCATTACGACTGGGGAACAGATCCCTGATAGCCTGTAGCGGTGGGTAAAGGGATAATGTTATTGATTTTTCAATAAATTATACAAACAGGCTATAAGGGAAGATAAATTCACAAAAAATACTGCTCAATGACGGCTTAAGGTCAGTCCATAGGATGACGAGTAAAGACTGACGACATCGTAACCACCGTGTTTTCTCTCATCATTGCCGTTTTTACTCTGCCTGGTGGCTCTGATGTTCTGTCCATCGGCAGCAATTACTTCTCTGTCCTGTAAAGGAATTGACCACAGAGCCTTTTCTGAGTTCTTCCTGCTGGTAACAAAGTAGTCAGTCATAAACTTAACCAGTTCATTTGAGTCGATAATACTTACCACTCTTCTGATGGTCTGCTCTGATGCTACTTCATCTCCTAGACCGTAAATAAGGTTCTGAAGTGCTTTTTTGTTTTCCTTCCAGAACAGTACCTGCTCACTGCAATCATCACATCCTGACAGTCTTCCGAGAATTACGATAGTGGCGATGATATACAGGGGATAAACAATGCGCTCGGGATTACGAGGGTCATTAAGATTGAGTTCTATAATTCTCTGTAAAAAGGCTGCACCATTCAAAGAATCGGCGATGGGCGTTGCAGTTTCTGACATAATCTATATTCTTATCAGTTTGTTATTGAACTTTCTCAAAGATAAGAATATTAATTCCCGAGCAAGAGGTTTGATCTTTACATCACATTTTGAAAGTGCAAAATCAGCAGATTAACTAACTGATTAATTTATATTAATATAATAAACATACGTTTTTATAAAATGTGACATATTTCAAATGGTGTTGTGACCATAGAATAACTATGATTTCTTCGGTATCGCCGCCTATGGCAGTTATGCCATCAACAACTTCCTGCTGATGGCAGATGTAGACTTTACCAAGGTCAACGGTGATGTCGACCAGTACAATGCAGCAGGCACACTCAAAGGTGATTTTGACACCATGGTCTTCACTTTAGGCTTCAAGGGCAAATATACCTTCAAGCTGTCCGCACTTGATATCGCTCCGCATGCAGGTATCCGTTATTCCTACTATGATATCGGCAGTGACAATATCAAATACGGCAAGGAAGAGCTTAAGAACAAATCTCTTGATGCCAAGGTCCTGTATTTGCCGGTCGGTGTGGCCTTCTCCAAGGATGTCAAGGTTGATAACTGGAGCATCAGGTCAGTATGTGATCTTGAACTTATCGCCGCCACCGGAGATACCGACGTAACCAGCAAGGTGGTTGCCTCCGGAGTTGAACTCTCGGCAAAGTCTGACGTGGTGGATAAATTCAGCTACTCAGGCAAGCTTGGCGTCAACTTTGAGAATGGTAACTTTGGTCTAGGCTTAGGTTACAGATATCTGGGCTCTAAGAACGTCAACAACCATAACGTTTATCTTACTGCCAGATATACCTTCTAAAGATAAAGTTCACACTTAAAAGTTGTAGTGATAAGAAGATCCAGTTCTGCAGGATCTTCTTTTTATGTGCTCAGCATGGGCATTATCTATAGGGGGATAAGTCCTGAAGTCGCCTGTTAATGCGAAGACTCAGCAAAGCCACATGGTCGATAGAGCAAGTTGATAGCACTTTGTGTCAAGATAGTTAAGACAAGTTATTTCTTTTTTCGAAAAAGAGAAAGAATCCTTTCTTTACGTTCCCTCTATTAAAAGATTAAATAACTGACTCTTGTCTTTGTTGTTTTGATTTGTTCGTACTGCAAATACATTCCCAAAGGCTAGAATTTCCCCGTCTAGTGATCTGACCACACACTTGCTTGCCCTCTCCCACTGCGGGATCTGATATTCCCCCATAAGTTTTTTTATCTCACGAGGCAGATTTCTCTGCGTTGGATGCAGTTTAAGACTTCCTGAATAGGAAAAATCGAGAATAACACTATCAGCAGACAAAGCAAAAGCTGCGTTTGAATTCGTCGCAGGTTTTAAGGAATACAGATAATCACCCAGTCTGAGACTTTCCCCTTTTTTCAACTGATACTGTCCCTTTGCGGGAGTCCGTCTTGGCGTGACTACACACAATAGGTGGCGAAAGCGACGCAGTTGTCTGCCATCAAGTTCAACAATGCCCTGCTGATCATTGCCTATCCTGCAAAGACTGTATGCCGCCTTTACTGCAGAATAGTCTGGAGGCAGAGAAGAACACTCGCTGAGAAAACACCTGAGCGTGAGAATACATAAGGGCTCGTCATCAAGAGGCAAACGGCTGATATCAAGACCTTGTTCACAGCGTGCCTGTTCAACAGCAGATCGCGCCAGACGCATAGCCAGTTCATGTTCCTGGGCACACAGTTGCGCGCTGCGGGCAATAGCATCATCGATCCCTTTGAAGCGTTCCCTTAGCAGGGGCAGCACCTTAAGTCTGATGAAATTTCGCTCAAACTTCAGATAACTGTTGGAAATATCATAAACAAAGTCGAAGCCCAGTGCGTCTATGATCTCTTCAATTTCTTTTTTTCTCAGTCCCAAAAGCGGCCGTACTATGGTGCCGCGCTCATCCTTCACAACAAAACGCATTCCGGAAAGACCGCGTGGTCCTGCCCCACGTTTCATTGCCAGAAGAAAATTCTCCGTCTGGTCATCTGCCTGATGACCAAGCATAAGCACTCCACCTTTGAGATTTGCCAGCAGGGCCTTATAGCGCTCAGCTCTGGACACCTCCTCAGGAGATCTTCCGTTACCATAGACAATGTTCAGACGCGGGGTAACAAGTTCAACATTTAATCTATGACAAAGGTCCTGACAGTGCTTAAGCCATACTGGATCATCTGCATCAAGGCCATGGATACAGTGGACCGCCAGTATCTGGGTTGAGTGATTTACCTTGGTTACCTGTACAGCAACAAGTAATGCCAGGGTCGAATCAGCCCCGCCTGATAAACCGACAACAATCCTGCCGGGATTAACAGAGGAAATAACCTTCAGGGCTAAATCATTAACGATCTGCTGTGCTTTAGATTCTATCAATAGCCGTACTTCATCAGTCTGCTGTAACGCTGTTCAATAAGTCTGTCTGTCGGCAGATTTGTCAGATCACTGATATCGGTTACCAGACGCTGTTTTAATGATGCAGCCATCTGATCATAATCACGATGGGCACCACCTAATGGTTCCTCTACAATATTATCAATCAGTTTGAGTTCTTTTAACTGATGCGCGGTAATATGCATTGCTTCTGCGGCAAGCGGGGCCTTGTCGGCACTCTTCCACAGAATCGAGGCACAGCCCTCAGGAGAAATAACTGAGTAGGTTGAATACTGAAGCATATTAACTCTGTCACCAACACCGATAGCCAAAGCACCGCCTGAGCCACCTTCCCCAATTACCGTACAGATGATTGGCACGCGCAGATCGGACATCAGTTTGAGATTCTCTGCAATGGCACCTGCCTGAGAGCGCTCCTCGGCACCTACACCAGGATAGGCACCAGGAGTATCAATAAAGGTGACTACAGGCATATGAAAGCGCTCTGCCATCTTCATCAGTCTGGCTGCCTTTCTGTAACCTTCAGGTCTTGGCATACCAAAGTTGCGCAGAGTCCTTTCCTTGATATCTCGTCCCTTCTGCTGACCAATGACCATCACACTCATACCGTTAAGACGAGCCATACCGCCAATGATGGCCTTATCATCAGCAAAGGAACGGTCACCATGCAGTTCATGGTATTCCGTAAAGATTCTGTCGATGTAATCCTGTGCATAAGGACGCATCGGATGACGGGACAACTGAGAAATCTGCCATACAGTCAAAGATGAGAAAATCTTCTTGGTCAGCTCTGAATTCTTCTTTTCTAACTGATGCAGTTCCTTGGTCATATCGACATCAACACTGACGTCACGACTCAGTCTTTTCAGTTCTTCAATATGCTCAAGTAAATCGGCAATAGGCTGCTCAAAATCTAGGTAATTGATATTCATATCGTGCTATTCTCAAAATAATACCGGCGGTCGACCAATACCGCTTTTTCATCTTTCTTTGTCTCTTATCCGTCAGAACTTAAGGTTATCAGACCGCTGTCATCGACTAAAGCAGAAGTATACTTAATACGTAAAAACAAACTCCAACTGCTGGCAATCGGACATTGGCGGGAACCTTCTCCTCTCTCACTTATGCTTCTTACCATCGGTTGAATTATATGAATTATTCTCATGGTATTCAAGAATGACCGGCGGCATAAAAAAGCATAATCAAGGTCTTCTTTAAAGACCATCTTGAATCTGCAAAATCCTTTTTATAGGGCCATAACTCTTGCGGTAACAGTCAAGCAGAGGAAGTTTCTGCAGAATCTCAAGGTGAGCCTTGGTAGGATAGCCTTTATGTCTTGCAAAACCATATTCAGGATATCTTCTGTCAAGTTCATACATCTGCCTGTCTCTTTCAACTTTTGCCAAAATTGAAGCCGCAGAAATCTCTGCGACACGGGCATCGCCCTTGACTACAGCCAAAGAGCGCAGAGGCAAAGAGGGTGGAATTCTATTTCCGTCCACCAGCATCAGTTCACAGACTCTGTTCATGGCAAAATAGGCCCGACGCATTGCCTCAAGAGAGGCATGCAAAATATTCAGTCTGTCAATTTCATCAGGGGTACACTGACCGATACCGTAAGCAAGTGCTCTTTCCTTTATCAGAGGCTCAAGAGCATCTCTTTTTTTCTCAGACAGCTGCTTTGAGTCATTAAGACCGGGAATAGGATTATTTCTATCGAGGATCACACACGCCGCTACCACGTTTCCCATTAGCGGTCCACGACCGGCCTCATCGACCCCGCAGACCAGGTGACTTGTTGGCGAGAGCGGATAGACAAAAGGAGGAAATATAATCTTTGACATCACTTAGTGATTTGTATTCTCAGAACCAAACTGCGGCTCCGTCTTCTCGTCTTTACCCAGTATTTCGTCTGCTGAAGACGGAAGCGTCACCTCAGGTTCAATATCATTTTTAAAAGTCTGCTTCGTTCCGCCGACAGGTCTTGAGACATCGGCTGAAGCATCCTTTTCTGAAGTATTTGACTCTGCTTTACTGTTCATCTTCAGTGTGGCAGGATGATCAGCAAGAACCTGCAGAACAGCCTGAGCGGCGAGTTCATCAGAGTTACAGCGCATTGCCTTATGGATATTGGCAAACTCTTTTTTCATCAGCAGATTATCAGAGGTCATCAGTTTGATCATTTCTTCTGAAAGAGCTTCTGGGGTGCACTGTTCCTGAATAAATTCATTGACCACACGTCTGCCGGCGATCAGATTCGGCAGAGAATAAAGGCGAACTTTGAGCATGGATCTGGCAATAAGGGCAGTGACCGGACTGACCTTGTACGCTACGGCAAACGGTCGCTTTAAGAGCATAGTCTCGAGGGCAATCGTACCTGAGGTCAGAAGTACCGCATCACAGGAGGAAATAACATCGTATGAATTACCAACATAGATCGTCAAAGACAGATCAGGCGCATACTCAAGCCAGATATCCTTAACCAGAGTTGCCAGTTCATAGTTCGGTACTGTTGAGATAAAACAGGTTTCAGGCATCTTCCGCTTAATTATGCGTGCCGTCTGAGCATACACCGGAAGCATATGGGAAATTATACCAACCCTTGAACCAGGCAGAATTCCCATCACTTTTCCCGAAACATTTTCTACACTGGTCTTGTACAGATCGATATGCTCCCGCGACACCTCTTCGTCCACCTCAAAAGGTATGGTGTTGGCAAGCGTGTGCCCAACATAGGAGCAAGGCATATTTACGCTGTCATAATAGCCTTTCTCAAACTTCAGCAGCGACAGCACCCTGTCACATGAAGCTCTTATTTTCTTCATACGCCCCTGACGCCAAGCCCAGACCGACGGACTTACGTAATGAACGGTAGGGATACCGCTTCGACGAACCCGCTGCTCCACAGACAGATTAAAATCTGGAGAATCAATACCAATTAAAATACAAGGACGGGCATCCTTAATGATTTTGGTTATTTTGGTACGAATTCTTAAGATAGGCACGATCTTGGACATTACCTCAGTAATCCCCATTACTGAGAGCAATTCCATCTTGAATGATGATTTCATGCCGCAGGCAATCATCTTCGGTCCGCCAATACCGATGAACTTTGCCTCAGGATCGTGACGCAGAATGGCGGTCATTAAACCGGCGCCCAAAGTATCTCCTGAGGCCTCACCTGCAATCAGGGCATATAAATGCTGAGTTGTACCTTCTGCCATTATCTGACTATTCCGCGTCCATCTTCTTTAATAAAGTCTACCAGTGGTTGAACCTCTGACTGATCTTTAGCAAGTTCCTCAAGTTCAGGAATAGCTTCCTCAAGTGTTTTATGCTGCTTGTAAATTATCATATAAGCCTTGAAGATGGCACTTATAGCTTCCTTGCTGAAGCCACGACGCTGCAAACCAACCTTGTTGATACCGAATGGTTTGGCATAATGTCCTGCTGCCATGACATAGGGAGGAACATCCATATTGAGTGCAGCCATACCGGCGACAAAGGCATGACAGCCCACTCTTCCGAACTGGTGAATGGCGGCAAGACCACCGAAAATCACCCAGTCTCCTATGGTCACATGACCTGCCAAAGTTGCATTGTTGGAGAAGATACAGTGGGACCCCACAACACAGTCATGCGCAACGTGGGTGTTTACCATAAAGAGGTTATTTGATCCGACAACCGTCGTTCCTCTACCCTGCACGGTACCCCTGTGCATGGTGCAGTGCTCACGGATAACATTGTCATCACCGATTTGAAGTGTTGTCGGTTCACCTTTGTATTTAAGATCCTGACAGCCCTCACCTATAGAGCAGAACTGATAGATGTGGTTTCTTCTGCCGATGGTAGTTGGACCACGGATAATGCAGAAAGGCTCAATGACAGTATCATCACCGATTGAGACCTGTCCCTCAATGATTACATTTTCACGAATAGTAACATTCGCACCGAGTCTTACCTGAGCCCCAATCTTGGCACTTGGATCAATAATTCCGGTTATTTCCGTCACTGTAATTACCTATTTAATGCTTGGCGCACATCAGATCAGCATGACAAACCACACGTCCGTCTACAGAAGCAATACCTTTGAATGAAGCGATACCGCGTCTTTCCTTAAGGTATTCAACATCAATCACAAGCTGATCACCAGGAACAACAGGACGTTTAAAACGGGCATTGTCAATTGCCGCAAAGTAGTAAAGTTCACCAGGATTTGGTTTTCCTACCATGGTAAAAGCCAGAACACCTGTGGCCTGAGCCATAGCCTCTAAAATCAGTACCCCAGGAAGAACAGGTTTTCCAGGGAAATGTCCTAAGAAGAATATTTCATTAAAAGTTACATTTTTAATGGCACGAAGAGTTTTATGCTCATCTGTGATGGAGTAATCTAACACTCTGTCAATCATCAAAAACGGAAATCTGTGAGGAAGCAGATCCATAATCTGCTCTATGTTCAATTCCTTCCTCTCAGTTTTTGGAGTCTCAATATCGGTCATTTATTACCCCTACTCATTATCCTGTAACTTTTTTGCTAAGTTCCTGAACCTTTTTCTCAAGTTCAGTCAGCTTATGATACATGTCGTTGATATGCAGTGTTCTAGACGCAGTAAGTCGCCATTCTTTATTAGTCTGTGCCGGAATTCCCGACGAATAAACTCCAGGCTTGTCGATGGAACGCATAACCATGCACATACCGCTTATGGTCACACCATCACAGATTTTGATGTGTCCATTAAACACCGACGTGCCGCCAATTATACAGTATTTTCCGATGGTACAACTGCCGGCAAATGTCGTACATCCAGCAACAGCCGTGCCATAGCCAATATGCACGTTATGAGCAACCTGACAGAGATTATCGATAATTACATTATCCTCAATAACGGTATCATCAATGGCTCCACGGTCAATACAGGTACAGGCGCCGATTTCAACGTTGTTTCCAATAACGGCTCTTCCGGTCTGAGGGATCTTGATCCATTTGCCACGCTCGTTGGCATACCCGAATCCATCTCCGCCTATAACAGCCCCGGACTGTATCAGACAGTGTTCA
Organism: Succinivibrio sp.; assembly: GCA_017635415.1. GTDB lineage: Bacteria > Pseudomonadota > Gammaproteobacteria > Enterobacterales > Succinivibrionaceae > Succinivibrio. Next base: position 8,095 of record JAGBLM010000100.1, read on the forward strand.
CCAATAAGACAATCATGGTAAACGCTGACATTAGGATAAAGCTTTGTTCCACTGCCAATCTTAGCGTTCGGTCCAACGACAACATTCGCGCCAAGCTGGACATCGTCCCCGATCACCGCACCACTGGCAACATAGGCATTAGGACCGATAGATACGTTCTGCCCGATAACAGCCCCCGCTTCAACTACCGCCGTTTTGGCTATCCCGCAGGCAATAGCTGGAGTAGTATCAAGAAGCTGTGCCACCCTGGCAAAGCCGACATACGGGTCAGCCATCACCAGAACGGCGCATTTGGCATGAACCGCGTCGTCTTCCTTCAGAATTACCGCACCAGCCTGACTCTGAGACAAAACATCACGATAGCGAGGATCTGAAAGGAAACTGAGTTCATTGCAAGTTGCGGTCTTAAGGTTGGCAACCTTTACGATGTCAAGATTGCCATCTCCCCTAAGTTCAGCACCTATTGACTCGGCAATATCCTTTAACAGCATTTATTTTTTATCCGTTTTCTTATCTGATTTGTTGTCATTTGTGCCCATCTTGGTTACTCTTGATATAACTTCCTGTGAAATATCAACAGCCTGAGTAGCATAAACTACACTTTCACCACGAAGAACCATCTGCAGACCACGCTCCTTGGCAATGGTATCAATAGCTTTCTGCACCAAGCTTAACAGTTTAACGTTCTCCTCCTGATTGCGCTTGCGCTGATCTTCCTGGAAAGCCTGAAGTTTAAGACGAAACTCTGATTCCATCTGTGCCAGTTTACGCTGGGTATTGGTCAGTTCATCTCCGGTCATGCTCTGTGCTTTCTGAGACAAAGCCTTTCCTTCGTCATCAAGTTTCTGCAGTTCAGCTTCACGCGGACCAAATTCCTTTCTCAAAGCCTCAGCAGAAGTCTTAGCCTGAGGAATATCATTTAAAATGAGTGGTACATTTACAACAGCAATTGACTGCACAATGGGATTTGAAGCCTGTGATTTGTCTTCTTCGGCCTGAACTGAGGAAATCATAGTCAGCGCAATGGCTGAAGCAATAGCCAATTTCTTAAACATATTTTTTAAACTCCTTCAAAATCTTTTTAGAAAGTGCCACCGATATTGAAATTGAATACACGGGTATCATCACCGGATTCTTTCTTTACGGCCTTGGCAAACGAGAACGACAGAGGTCCGATTGGCGACATCCAGGTCAATGAGACACCTATAGATGAACGGTACTTGCCTGAACCTGATCTGTCATCAAAATTAGGATACTCAGCTGACTTGTAGCGTTTGGTCTCAGTGTCCCACAGTGCACCGACATCAAAGAACAGAGTTGATCTGAGTGAATTCTTGTAGGTCTCAGAAACGAACGGTGTAGGGAAAGCCATTTCGACAGTTGCCGCCCACATGGCATTACCACCTACAGCAGTGTCGGAAGAAACCGATCTGTCCTTCCAGTAGGCTTTAGGACCAATGCTGTTATGATCAAAACCACGCAGCCAGTCAGAACTTCCTAAATAGAAGTTTTCCCAGAACGGATATCTTGAACTATCGCCATTCTTGTTACCATAACCGTTCGCATAACCTGCTCTGCCACGAACACCAAGGACATAGTCGTGATCTCTGTCAAACGGGAAGTAATGGTAGGTCTCAGCGATAACCTTATAGTACTGAAGGTCGGACGCGGACGGAACAGTAGCCATTGCGGAAAATACCTGTTTGCTACCTTCTGTCGGGAAGACGGCTCTGTCAAGATTATTGCGGGTTAAAGAAATCTGCACAGTGTAATCAAGATAGGTACCCTTGCGCTTTCCATTCTCGTACTGTTTCCAGAATGCATCAGCCTGAGCAAAGTTCTTGCCTGAATTCTCAATCTTCGTATGTTTGACACCGAAGGTGTAATCGATGTTCCAGGTTTCACTCAATGGATAGCCTAAGAACAGTTCTCCACCGATGGTCTTAGTCTTATAATCAACGACATCATCATCGTCACCGTCATATTTGTCATAGTAAATTCGCCCACCAAGACTTACATTATCGACGGTGAAATAAGGATCAGTGTAAGAAAGTTCCGTATGTTTGCGGTACTTATTTTGATAAGCAGAAATAACACCCTTTGTGCCCCAGCCGAAGAGATTCTTCTGGGAAACACTGGCCTGCAGTAACAGACCTGAGTCGGTTCCAAAGCCGATACCACCTGAAATTGCACCGGTAGGCTGCTCTTTTACCTTAGCGTTGATATTGACAACGTCTTTACTGGCACCTGCAGGCTGCATATCCAGATTGACAGTTTCAAAGAAGCCGGTACGATCAAGACGTTTCTTAGAAAGAGACAGAGCCTCGTTGGAAAGCCATGTTCCGTCCATCTGTCTCATCTCACGACGGATAACAGTATCATCAGTTGAACTGTTTCCAGTAATCAGCACCTGACTTACATAGATGCGTGAACCAGGCTCAACGTTGAACTGCAGATCAACCTTCTTGTTCTTCTCATCCAAAATCGGATAAGCCCTGATATTGGAATTTGCGTATCCGTATTTACCAAGAAAATCTTTAAGAACTTTCTCGTTCTCAGTCACACGACTCTGAGAGAAAACCTCACCCTCTTCAAGATTGATAAGTGACTGCATCGTAGGACCATACTTTAAGGTATCACCACGCAGTGAACTCTTACCGATGGTATAGCGATCGCCCTCATTAATCACAATGGTCAGATACAGACCTTTCTTGTCAGGAGTCATCTCAACAGAGGTTGAATCAATCTTAAAATTGATAAAACCGCGGTTCATGTAATAAGTTCTCAGGGACTCTAGATCAGCACGGAACTTCTGACTGTCGTATTTCTGATTGGCCATGAAGTTCCACCATGGAACATCATCACGCAACTGTAGCTGAGCAAGCAGCACATCCTCATCAAAACTCTTGTTGCCCACGATATTGATCTGCTGAATCTGTGCAGGAACACCTTCGTTAAATTCGAGTTTTACATTGACGCGGTTTCTTGGCAGATTGGTTATGACCGGCTTAACCTGAGCCTGATACATGCCGGCACTGTGGTAGAAATCCTCCAAAGACTGCTTGATGACGGCCAGAGTCTGTACGTTCAAAGGTTCACCGGCCTTAAGACCCTGCTCTTCAATGACTTTCTTTAAGGCATCTTCCTGAACCTGTTTATTACCGGCAAATTCCACGTTGCCGATGGTAGGTCTTTCCTGAACCGTTACAATCAGGGTGTTTCCGTCACGCGATAATTTCACGTTGTCAAAATCACCGGTTGCATACAGATTCTTCATAGCCTGAGCAGTCGTTTCCGAGGTCGCTATATCACCCTGTTTCACAGGAAGCGCCAGCAGTACAGCACCCAATGAGATTCTGTTTAAACCACGTACCTGAATATCGTCAACGACGAATTCCCCTCCGGCAGCACTAGCAAGTTGAGCAGACAGAGTCATGCCGGATGCTAATAGCATGGAGATAATAAGACGTTTTTTGTGTGACATTTTATTTCTTCATTCAACCAAATGTTGCCTACCACATAAGTACATGTGATAAACAAGTTTCCTCTACAACAATATACTTATTTGTATACAGTTTTGTAATCAGGCTACTATCCCAAACCGCGTATATCGTTAAATACCGCCAAGACAGTTAATGCTATCAATATACCAAAACCTGCAGTCATCAACACACGTTGCGCCACCGGACTTGGTTTTTTGTGAATTATTGCCTCGTAGGCGATAAACAGCAACTGACCGCCATCTAACACCGGTATCGGAATTAAATTAAAGATACCTAAGTTTACACTAATAGCAGCCAAAAAACTTATAAAGAAAGTAAGACCGATACTTGCACTTTCTCCGGCCCCCTTGGCAATCGATATTGGACCTGAAATATTTTCAGGTGAAATCGCCCCGCTTAACATTTTATAGGCAGTTGCCACCACAAAGCGTGACATAGTCCATGTGTCGTAACCTGCCTTAACAACCGCCTCAGGAAAACTGTAGGTAATCTCACGAGAGAGTTCCTTCAAAGGCTGTACCGTAACTCCAACTCCGACAAAAGCTTTGTCCCGCTTAAGACGTTTGTCATAAACATAACTGGGGATCACCTTTGCCGTATATTTCTGCCCCTGACGCTCTATAACAAGATTTAACTCTCTGTCCAGAGCGCCTTCAATTCTCTGCTGCACACGATACCAGGAAGGTGTTTTAACACCGTTTATCTCAACAATCTGATCCCCAGGCTTAATGCCTGCCTTATCTGCAGGAGAATCTGACTGCACGGTGGTGATGACATCACCGACAATACCGACACAGCGTTTAAGTCCCAGTTCAGAAAGAGGATCCTGTTCTGCCTTAAGTTCCAGCGCCGCAAGAGATAGTGACAGTGTTTTAGTCTCCCCACGACCAAGATCTTTTACCACCTCAACCTTAGCAGGAGAATCAGAACCCGCATCAGCAAGCAGATTAATTAGTACATCCTGCCAGTTCTGCGACTTGTGACCGTTTACTGAAACTATTTCATCATATACGCAGAAGCCTGCCTGTTCAGCAGCAGAATCAGGCACTACATCACCTATTACAGGACGCAGCACAGTAACCCCGGTCAGGTTGATAATAGTGTAGAAAATGACAGCAAGAACAATATTGCTAAGTGGACCTGCGGCAATAATAAAAGCTCTTTGCGCACAACTCCTGTTTAAAAACGATCCTTCAGCATCGCTGTTTGAGGGATCATTTTCGCCAAACATCTTGACATAACCACCAAGAGGAATGGCAGACAGAGAATACTCGCAACCGTCCTTACCGGTTCTGGAAAAAAGCACCTTTCCAAAACCGACGGAGAAACGGAGAATTTTGACTTTACATGCCCTGGCTGCAAAAAAATGCCCAGCCTCATGGACTATAACCAGTATGCCAAGAGCAACAGCAAAACACAGCAGGTTCCACAGAACAGCAAACATCAGAAATTTCCAATCACTTTACGAGCACACTCACGGGCAACACTATCAGCCTGGAAAATCTCCTCCAGATTATAAATATTGTCATGCTTTGTTTTTTCAAGAACTTCAGCACATACTCTGCTGATATCCATATATCCAATCTGAGCCTTCAAGAAAGCTTCGACAGCAACCTCGTTGGCAGCATTGATCGTGGTTGTGGCGCCCTGCCCCATTTTACTTGCCGCAATAGCCAGCTTCAGGCAAGGATAGCGATTAAAATCAGGAGCAACGAAACTAAACTGACCTGCCTGAACAAAATCCAGAAGATTTACCCCCGATTCAAGACGCTCAGGATAGCCCAGAGCCCTAGCTATCGGCGTACGCATATCAGGCTGTCCCAACTGGGCCATTATGGCACCATCCTTAAAGGCCACCATTGAATGGATAAATGACTGCGGGTGAATAAGAATCTTAATGGTTTCACCAGGAGCATTGAAAAGATAACTAGCCTCAATGAATTCCAGTCCCTTATTCATCATGGTCGATGAATCGATGGTGATCTTAGGCCCCATTGACCAGACCGGATGAGCCAGGGCCTGAGCTGCGGTGACGTTTTCAAGTTCATCAAGCGGAGTGGTTCGGAAAGGACCACCAGAGCCGGTCAGAAGAATGTTTTTCACCCCGTATTTCTCGAGGTCACAAAAGCCCAGAGTTCTCTGCAATCCCCCCGGCAGGCACTGAAAAATGGCACTGTGTTCACTGTCGATCGGCAGGACCTTGGCGTTGTATTTTTTGACTTCATCAAAAAACAAACGACCAGACATCACCAAAGCTTCCTTGTTGGCAAGACCTATCTCGCACCCGGTCTTAACTGCTGCAAGAACAGGCTTTAATCCTGCGGCTCCCACAATAGCATCAATAACCTGAGCAGCCTCGCCGTCTCCGGCAATTTCGATTACACCTTCCTCACCCTCGAGAACCTCACAGTCTAAATTTTCATCAAGACACTGCTGACGAAGCTTTTTTGCTGAGTCTTTATCAAACATCGCCAGGCGATGAGGTTTGAACTCACGCGCGATAGCAAGCATTTTATCTACAGAGGAACATGCTGCTGCCGCGTGCAGATGAAATTCATCCTGATGAAGTCTTAATACCTGAAGTGAGGAAGTACCGATTGAGCCAGTTGCCCCCAACAACGTAATTTCTTTCATCAGAATAATTCTCCGTTAAGCAGAAAACTAAAGAAAAGAAAAACCGGGATAGCGGCAAGCTGAGAATCTATTCTGTCCAGCATTCCACCGTGACCTGGGAAGATCCTTCCTGAATCCTTAACTCCGACCATACGCTTGAGCATACTTTCCACCAGATCTCCTTCCACAGAAAAAAGAATGGTAAAGAATGAAGCAATGATGATATTGGTCAGATTTTCTCCATAGGAAGCAAACCAGCCCATGCGGACAAAAATCAGCATGGCAATCAGAGCAAGCAGAATACCACCGCAGAGTCCTTCTACCGTCTTCTTCGGACTTACTCTTGGTATAAGCTTGGTCTTACCGATAGCGCGTCCAGTAAAATACGCACCGCTGTCAGCACACCAGACCAGAGCCATCACCGCGAGCACCAAAAAAGCTCCGGATTTAGGATCCTGCAGATAATCAGTTGCCCGCAAAACCAGCAGTCCTTCGAGGAATGGCAGGAGCAGGAACAGACCATATACCGTAGTCAGGATTCTGTTGTTCTTCCAGCAGTCACACTTTGGGTATCTAACCAGTAGAGGCATTGAGAAAATCCAGACTACCATGCCGGATGAAATAAGCCACTTTATAGCCGAAGGAACCGGCTGATCAATAAAGTGTCCAGGTTCAGCCGTCATAAACACTATGGTTGAGGCGACTACTGAAATACACAAAAAAGTGATTCTTTTCTTAAAACCGAGTAAAGGCCCCATTTCCCAAGCACCTACCGAGTACATAAAAAGGGCACCCAGGGCAAAAATAGGATAATCAGCGACAAAAAGCCAAGCCAGTACAGCGGCTATCAGTATGATACCCGTAATAATTCTAATCAGCATTATCCTTATCTCTTAACTGTTCTGATATCATGCCGAAGCGACGCTCTCTTGACCTGAAAAAGTCAATTCCTTTTGCTAATTCTGCGTCGTCAAAATCCGGCCAGAGGACATCAGAAAAATAAATCTCAGCATAGGCAACCTGCCAGAGCAGAAAATTGCTGATACGCTTCTCTCCACCGGTTCTGATCAGCAAATCCACGTTTTCGGGAACAGAGAGGTATGACGTTATGGTTTCCTCATCAATCGACGACGGATCAATAAGCCCCATGGCTGATTTTAACGCCAAAGCCTTTGTCACCATGGCAATATCCCATCTTCCCCCGTAGTTTGCGGCGATACGAAGCTCCATTCCCGTACAGTCAACAGTCAGAGCCTGAATTTCATCTATTTCCCGCTGGAGAGTTTCTGAAAACCTGGAGGTATCCCCGACAATCACGGTTTTTATATTGTTCTCTTTAAGACGAGGAGCTTCTTTTTTCAGAGTTTCAGAAAATAACCGCATCAGTGCGGCTACTTCAATTTTCGGTCTTTTCCAGTTTTCACTAGAAAAAGCAAAGAGAGTGAGAAATTTAATTCCCCGCTGAGCAGCAGCCTCAACCGTACGCCTGACAGCTTCGGCCCCATTACGGTGACCGAAAATACGTGGCTTACCCTGAGCTTCAGCCCATCTGCCATTACCGTCCATGATAATGGCAACATGGCGGGGAATATTTGCTTCTCCGCCATTATTAATTACATTTTGCATCAGAAAACTACAGTTAAATTTCCATTAACTCTTTCTGTTTATCGGCGAGCATATCGTCGCTCTTCTTGATTGAGGCATCCGTCATCTTCTGGATCTGCTCCTCGCCGCCGCGCTGCTCATCTTCAGAAATTTCCTTTTTCTTCTGCAGATCTTTTAAAGCACCGTTTGCATCACGACGAATGTTACGGATTTCAACCTTAGTCTGCTCAACTTCGCCCTTTACAATCTTGACCAGTTCTTTACGACGGTCTTCAGTAAGAGGAGGAAGAGGAACACGGATCTCGGTACCCGTCAGTACAGGATTAAGACCAAGATCTGAATTTAGAATCGCCCGCTCAACATCCTTAATCGCATTACGATCAAAAACGCTTAACTTAAGGGTACGGGCATCTTCTACATTAACCTGCGCAACCTGACGAAGAGGAGTCTGACTACCATAGTAATCGACCATAATACCATCCAGCAGTGCAGGCTGTGCACGACCGGTACGAATCTTTGAAAGGCGGACATCTAAAGAATCAAGTGCCTTTTTCATACGCTCTTCTGCGTCTTTCTTAACGTCACTTAACATGTTTAACTCCTTAGTCAGAAACCACTGTGCCTTCAGCCTCGCCTGTCGCGGCTCTCATAAAGGCACCAGGCTTATTCATAGAGAATACTCTAATAGGCATATTATGCTCACTGGCAAGTGCAAAAGCTGTGAGGTCCATAACCTTTAATTCCTTTGCAATCACTTCCTTGAAGGTCAGTACCTCAAAACGTTTTGCGGTAGGATCCTTTACCGGATCTGCCGAATACACGCCATCAACTTTCGTTGCCTTGAGCACTTCGGAGCAGTCCAGTTCAATCGCACGCAGGACTGCTGCGGTATCAGTTGTGAAGAAAGGTGAACCGCTACCACCGGCAATGATGACACATGAACCTGAATTGAGCAGTTCACGTCCCAGTCTTGCCTGATACTGAGTAGTAATGGAAGGAATGCCGTATGCACTCATCAGTACACAGTTTCCCCCCTGTTTGATCAGTTCCTCACGCATGGCCAGTCCGTTCATGACTGTGGCTAACATGCCCATCTGATCGCCGGCAACACGATCAAATCCGGTACGCTGCAATTCCGCGCCACGGAAAATATTGCCGCCACCAATCACAAGCGCAGTCTGAACTCCCTGCTGCTGTACCTCACGAATAGCCTTAGCAGTATCACTCAATACTTTTGGATTGATACCAAAACCATCCGCCCCACTTAAGGCTTCACCTGAAATCTTAAGCAGAATGCGTCGCTGTTTACTATTTTGCTCCGAAGCCATCTATTCTCTATCTCCGCTGTTACTTCTTGGCAGCTTCCATCTGTGCCTTAACTTCAGCGGCGAAGTCTTCGTTCTTCTTCTCGACGCCTTCTCCAACTTCGAGACGAACGAAGCTTACAGCATCAGAATTTTTGCTCTTGAGTAACTGACCGACGGTCTCCTCAGGATTCTTAACGAATGGCTGACCAGTCAGAGAAATTTCACCGGTGAATTTTGCCATACGGCCATTTACCATCTTCTCGGCGATTTCTTTTGGCTTGCCAGACTTCATGGCAATCTCAATCTGAATCTGACGCTCTTTCTCAACAACCTCGGCAGAAACATCCTCAGGTTTTACAAACTCAGGCTTAGAAGCGCAGACATGCATTGCTACATCCTTGCCAAGTTCCTCATCACCACCCTTGAGCACAACAACCACGCCGATACGCTTGTTGGAGTGGACATATACACCCAGGGTCTCATCAGCTGCAGCAGCAACGAATGATACACGGCGAACCTGAAGATTTTCACCGATCTTAGCAACCAGATCAGTTAAAGCATCAGCAACAGACTTACCGTCAAGATCTGCACTCTTTAAGGCATCAATGTCATTGATTTCCTTTGCTAAAGCAAGTTTGGCAACCTTCTCGGCAAAGGCTACGAACTCAGCATTCTTAGCGGCGAAATCGGTCTCTGAGTTAACTTCAACCATGGCAACCTTCTTGCCATCCTGAGCAACAGCAATAAGACCTTCAGCAGCGGTACGACCTGCTTTTTTAGCTGCCTTTACAGCACCGCTCTTACGCATTGCCTCAATAGCGGCTTCCATATTGCCGTCAGCAGCAACCAGAGCCTTCTTACAATCCATCATGCCTGCGCCTGTAGCATCACGCAGTTCTTTGACCATAGCAGCAGTTACGTTGGCCATTTTTTATTCCTCTATTTGAAAAAGGTCGGAAAACCGACCTTATTAACTTCCAAGAAGTCATGCTCACTAGTGAGCATGACACTGAGGTTTAATTCCTCAATCGACAGAAAACTTATTCAGCCTTCTTGTCAGCGTCTTCAGTCTTAGCTTCGTCGTCTTTAGCTGAAGCCTGAGCCTTTGATTCATTCTCTTCACGAACAACTTCGGCACGAGCAGCGTTGATAGTCTCAACAGCACCCTTCAGGTACAGATCAACAGCACGAATAGCGTCATCGTTGCCAGGAATGACGTAGTTGACACCATCAGGGTTGGTATTGGTATCAACAACAGCAACAACAGGGATACCCAGGTTGTTGGCTTCTTTGATAGCGATGTGCTCAACTTCCGCATCAATTACGAACAGGACATCCGGCAGACCGCCCATATCCTTAATACCGCCCAGAGAACGATTTAATTTCTCCAGTTCGCGGGAGCGTAACAGTGCCTCTTTCTTGGTTAACTTGTCAAAAGTACCATCCTGAGACTGAGTCTCAAGATCTTTAAGACGTTTGATTGACTGACGAACAGTCTTCCAGTTGGTTAGCATGCCACCGAGCCAGCGGTGATCTACGTAGTACTGACCACAGGAAGTGGCAGCTGGGCCTACTTTATCGCATGCTGCGCGCTTGGTGCCAACAAACAGAACCTTGCCCTTGTGAGCTACAGTGCTGCTAAGGAAATTAAGAGCAGCGTCATAGCATTCGACTGTCTTTTCCAGATTAATGATATGTACACCGTTGCGATGACCGAAGATGTACTGTTTCATCTTAGGATTCCAGTAACGAGTCTGGTGACCAAAGTGCACGCCTGCCTGAAGCATGTCACGCATAGTGATGGTAGACATTGAAATTACCTCTAAAAAATGGGTTAAGCCTCCACTGTTTCGTTTGTCCAACCGCATACACGGCACCCTGAACAGCACGTTGATAAACAGTGTGTGTTTTCGAAAAAATAACTAGATGTCTTTGTGGGTCACACAAAGGCAACACATTTTAACACAGTTGTACCTATCTTTTGCAGGTGAAATAAAAGAAAAATCTCACAACTTTTTTTGCATTTTTTTGGTCATTTCGTGGACGAAATGACCATTAAATGACAAAATGCGCTGATAGTTGGGAAACAGCAGAAAAGTGCTTATTTTTTTTAAGAGGATTCGTTTACAAAAGGTCAAGAGTAGAATTTCCTTTTGTAAGTACAGGAAGTAACTTTCTTATGGGCAGAAAAATGGAAATTTCTTTAAAATCACCTTCTGAAATTGAAAAAATGCGTGTTGCAGGCAGACTGGCAGCTGAGGTTCTTGAAATGATCGAACCTTATGTTGTCCCTGGCGTCACTACAGGTGAACTTGATGATCGTATGCTTGATTACATAGAAAACGTTGAACACGCCATTTCTGCCGATTTGGGCTATGAAGGATATCCCAAGGCAACCTGCATCAGCATAAACGAGGTGGTTTGCCACGGAATTCCAGGTCCGCATAAGCTGCACGAAGGTGATATTGTCAACATTGATATCACTGTCATCAAAGACAAATACTACGGAGATACCTCCAAGATGTTCATCGTAGGAGGGCACACCTCACCGCGCAATGTTCAGCTGTGCAAATGCGCCCAGGAATCAATGTATGAGGCGATAAAGACTGTTCGTCCGGGCAGCAATCTTGCCGACATTGGTGCAGCCATACAAAAGGTTGCCGACCGCTATCACTTCTCCATAGTCCGCGACTACTGCGGTCACGGCATTGGTTCTGGCTTCCACGAAGATCCTCAGGTGCTACACTATAAAAACAATGTTAACCTGCTCCTTGAACCGGGCATGACCTTCACCATCGAGCCGATGATCAATGCCGGAACATGGAAATGCAAGGTCAACCGCAAAGACGGCTGGACTGTAACCACGGCAGATCATCAGCCTTCGGCTCAGTATGAGCACACTCTTCTGGTAACAGAGGACGGTGTTGAGGTTCTTACCCTACGCAAGGATGAGGATTTCCCAAGGATCATAAAACATTAGCTGAATAAGAAAGATGTACGAGCCAATAGTCGTTCCCAGCCATGCACTAGGTCAGAGGAAAAATCTTGAACAGCCTTTTAAGTTTACACCGCAGGACTTCACCTCGATAAAAGCCGAGCGGGATCTGCTGCAGCACCATCACGACTATCTGGTTTCCTGCTATCAAGAAGGATACAGCGTTAACTCTCTGCTTGACGAAAGTGTCAGTTTTACGGACGCCGTACTTGCAGAAATCTACTCCCGTTTCGGACTTAAGCATTTCAATTTTCTCTGTCTTCTGGCAGTCAGCGGTTATGGGCGAGGAGAACTATTCCCTGGTTCTGACATAGATATCATGGTCTCTTCAAAACTTGATCCCATCCCCGATGAGGCCAGTGACAAACTTGAAAAATTTCTCTCCCACCTATGGGATCTGAAAATCGACCTCGGGCCGTCTGTCAGAACAATCAAAGAGACAATTCTTGCCCAGCGCTCTGATATAACTATCAAGACCAATCTGCTTGAGACCAGATTTCTGGCAGGTTCGCATACGGTATATCGAGAGCTTGTTGCCCTCATTAAAGAGGACGACTACTGGAATCCCGAGCGCTTTTTAAAAGAGAAAGGAGCTGAGCAGTCCGAACGCTATCACGCCAACAAGGATACCTCCTACTACATTGAGCCTGACGTTAAAAACAATCCCGGAGGCTTGCGCGACCTGCAGGTCATTCAGTGGATAGCAAACCTCACCTTCAACGCCAAAACCTGTGAGGAAATGTTCAGGAACGGACTTCTGACCACCCCGGAATACGAAGAGTATCTTCAGTGCCGCGATTTTCTGTTTGAAGTTCGGTTTGCCGTTCACTGTTTCACAAACGGCAACCGTTTGGTACTTGATTTACAGAAAAATGTTGCCTCACTGTTAGGTTACGGTGATGAAGGAAACAAACCTGTTGAAAACATGATGCGGGCTCTGTTCAGAACCTTTCGCAGGGTACGAGAACTTAACACCATTGTGCTTCAGCTTGAAACCTTGAAGATCTGCGGACATATCGGAGACAACTACGACCCGATCTTTCTTGACAGTTCCTTCGTTCAGCGGGGAAATCTCATTGACGTAATCGACCCTGAACTGTTTATAAGCGATCCTGTTAAATTTATCGAACTGTTTTTACTGATAGCAAAGAACCCTTCCATAACCGGCATTCATTTCAACTGTCTGAGAGTACTGCGTGTGAGCAGACGTCAGTTGCAGCAGCATCTGATTGAGTTACCGCAGTGCCGTATAGAATTCCGCAGTCTGCTCGAAGATCAGGACAGTCTCACCACCGCTATTCCGCTTATGCATAAATCCAGGGTGCTTGCTACCTACATGCCGCAGTGGGAACGTATTGAAGGTCTGATGCAGTTTGATATGTTCCACCAGTTCAGTGTTGATGAACATATCATCAGTGTGCTTAAAAATCTGCACGACTTAAGTGAAAGCAAGGATCCTAAGTACGCTCTGTTCAGGACCATCTACAAATCACTGTCAGAACCTGTGGTGCTGACCGTTGCCGCACTGATGCACGACATTGCAAAAGGACGGGATGGACATCATGCCGAAGAAGGTGCCAAAGATGCGGCAACCTTCTGTCAGCTTCACGGTTTTACCCAGTATCAGACCGAACTTGTTTCCTGGCTGGTGGCAACACATCTGCTCTTTTCCAATACCGCGCAGCGCCGCGATATTACTGATCCTGAAGTGATCGATAAATTCGCCGTTTCAATGCATGATGAGGAACACCTGAATCTTCTCTATTGTCTGACCGTGGCCGACATTACCGCAACCAACGACCGGGAATGGAGCTCCTGGAAAGAGAATATCTTCAGGCAACTTTACTTCTCAACAAGACAGAATCTGAGAGGAGAACATGACAGCGACCTAAGGCAGAAAGCGCAAAAAATCCAGCAGGAAGTTATTGCCGGCACACCGGATTTCAAAAAAGATGAACTGCTGCGTTTTTTTGCTCAGTTGCCAACCAAATACTTTGGACATTATCAGTCCGAAGAAATCAGATGGCATGCCCGCAATATTCTGCGCTTTGGCATCAATGAAAAGCCTCTCATTCTTTTTGCGCAGTTAAAGAACGTCGGCACCGAACTTATGATCTACCACAGACACAACAACGCCATGTTCTTCGGCAGCGTGGCACTGTCTATGGTCCAAAAGAAACTCAATGTCCTGTCAGCTCAGATCTTCCTGACTCACGACGGACATATTCTTGCGACCATCATTTTCCAGAGTCGCAAGGGACAGAATCTTGATAATGAGAGACTGAACAGTCTTAGAGAATCAATCATCACCGAACTTGATAGGACACCGGAACTCGGGTCCATCCCTTCGACCAGAAACAGGATTTTCAATGTACCGACCAAGGTGCGTTTTCTCAATGAGGAAGCAAAATACACCAGTCTTGAAATATCTACGCTTGATACCCCGGGTCTGCTTGCCAAAATTGGAATTACCTTTGGTAACTGCGGCTGTCTGATTTCAACTGCACGCATTACAACCACCGGAGAACGAGCAGACGATTTCTTTGCAGTAACGGATATCAACGGACTGCCACTTGAAAATGAAAAAAAAGAGGAACTCTCCTTAGCTCTGACCAACGCACTTGACGATAAGAAAATCAGGCATTAATCATAACCGTTGTCGTCAATTATTTCGTCGTGAGTATAGGCAACATTGAGAATAGCCCCAGACTGCACAGTACTTGCCAGTCCTCTGACAAAATTGGCTCTCCACAAAGGGAGTTTTCCCTTGGCAGTCAAATCCGCAAGATAATCATTGAGTTTGTCATAATACTTTTCCCACATCTCACAGAGATTCTTCAGTTTTTTCGCATCCTCCTGCGAGACTGCAGCAATGGCATCCAGACGGTTGTTCAGTTCCTGTTTATACCCAATATATGCACGATCGGACTCATAATCGCATATATCAGGATCTCGACTTGATATACACTGCCTTAAAAGGAAATAATCACCAAATCCGTAAATCTTAAACATTGACAGCATCACCATGTCAAGATTGGCCAGTTCATGCTCTCCCACCGCATCATCAATACTGTCACTGTAGAATTCTGATTTCATCCAGGCCTTTGAAAAGGTCTCCCAGCTTTCCAGGACTTCATCATACAAAGCGGTTTTAAAGCCATTATCTCTGATCTTGGCATTTACACCTTTGATACAGTCTTCTGAGGCAAAGAAAAACTGTTCTCCGTTCGCGCCATCAAAGAACGAGCAGGCAGCCTCAAGAAAACTGCCGGTAATGGTCTTTCCTCCAGTTCCCTGACGAAAGGCATTCTCCTTTTTTAAACTGATCCCTTGAGGAGAGCCGGCAAGACGCCAAATCCTCATCAGCATTTTTCGGTAAATCAGAGGTCTTAATGCCTGTGCCTGTTTGATGCTGGGTAAGTCCTGAATAAACTCGCGGTAAAATTCACCCCAAGCTTTTAAAGCCTTATCAATCTGCTCTGTAGCCGCGACCGAACTGCGCAGTTTTCTGTGCAGTACCGAGACATATTTGAGTTGTTCCATTTCATAACGGTTGTCGATGTCATAGACCAGTGTAGTCGGATTGTCTTTGGCGTTTTTTATCTCAAAAAAGGAGTTAGGAAGTGCCGTCACCTGCTTGGTTCCGGCCAGAGAATAAAGCAGCAGATACCATTCAGAACCATCGGCATAGACATCCTTATCAAGCGCTCCGCTTGGCGCCAGGTCGACAGCCTTGTTCCACTGACTTTCGTACTTCTTAAATGAGGCCCCCTCTGTGTTGAACAGATTATAAAGAAACGATAAGGGGCCTACGCCTTCCTTGGCATAGAATCTGTCCAAAGCAAACTTGCAGGCACTGGACAGTTTGAATTTGTACATTCCGTCCGTATAGGAAGTGCAAAGATCATCGATGGAATTCTCTTTCCTGTTACGATAGAAATCTCTTGGCCAAAGCAGAGAGGAAACCAGAGAGGCATTACACTGATAATCATTACCAAGACATCTTGCTGTACACTCCGCAGCAACCTTGTGCAGGGTGAAATCAACGCCGGTCATCGGAACCTCGATTACCTCAGGTATGACCAAATATGCAGCGATCTCACGGGTAAAGGATATTGAAAAGTTAGGACTCTCAGGAAGGCTCATGACCAGATCGGCATCAAGCTGAAGTTCCAGGGAATTGCCAACAACCTCGCAATAAACAGTGTTAGTTGTGGTATCAGAAGAAACCTGAACCTGAATGACCATATCCGCAGGTGACGGCTTAGGAAGCAGCAGAGTAAACCGGTAAGGATAGGAGGCGTTTTTAGTGCACAGTACCAGCTGCAGCTGAGTATCGGCTGGAGTATTTATAAAAGCAGACTCCTCTGTTTCACCTGACGGATAGGTAAGTTCCCCTGTTTCCCATAAAGAAACAGCTCCACAGAACTGAGGAATCAACAGCAGGAAAAGAAGAGTTTTATTTAACAGACTCATTTGTGAGAATACTAACGCCTCATATACAGACGCTTAGTATACTACTATTAGTAGTCCTTAGTATTTTTATAATACGTCTTATTATCAGCTGGTTATTGTTTTTTTCTATCTCTCAAAACTAAGTTTGGTCGGCACCTGGACAACACTGCCTCAGCGGAGACCTTTTGGGTAATACACCGTGGCAGTTCATTTTTGGTGCAAATCAATCATTATTGACAGTCCGCCCACGGATATTTATTATTTCCCTAGGTTTTAGTTTGCAGGTAACCGATGAAAGCTTTGATTTGCAGCAACATCTTAATGTGTAACATGTGCATGCGTATGAGCATGTGCTGCATGTTTCTAATGTCAAAAGCTTCCTGACCTAATCGATAAAATCACCGGATTAAATAAATTAGAGTAAAAGCGGGAAGTCAAGAGTTCCCGCTTTTTTCATATTTGAGGATCAATGATGATCAGACTTAGAAACATCAGCAAAACGTATCACAGAGGCGGACAGACCATTAAGGCTGTCAGTAACGTCTCACTGGATATCAACGACGGAGAAATCTTCGGCGTGATCGGATTTTCCGGCGCTGGGAAATCAACACTTGTTCGTAACATCAACCTGCTCGAGCGTCCTGATGAAGGCGGTGTCGTTGAAGTTAACGGACAGGATTTAACCAAGTTAAGTGCCAGAGAACTGCGTAAAACCCGTTCAACCATCGGCATGATTTTCCAGCAGTTCAACCTGATGCCGTCCAGAACGGTAATCGAAAATGTTATCTATCCTCTAGCAGGAAAAGGCTTGAGCAGAAAGGAGCAGGAAAACAAGGCAATTGCATTACTGCAAAAGGTTGACCTTGCCCAGAGGGCCCATGCCTACCCTTCAGAACTGTCAGGCGGTCAGAAACAGCGTGTCGCCATCGCCCGGGCTCTTGCCACCAACCCTAAGATCCTCTTATGCGATGAGGCTACCTCAGCACTCGATCCGACCACTACTCATGAAATTCTTGAACTCATCAAGAAACTTAATGAGGAACTGCATCTGACCATTGTAGTAATTACTCACGAAATGGCAGTGGTTAAAGACATCTGCCATCGTGTTGCCGTTATGGAGCACGGTCGGGTGGTTGAACTTGGTGATACCTTCTCCGTATTTGCCAATCCAAAAGAAGAGGTTACCCGTAATTTCGTTAAGGCTGCATCGAATCTCTCCAAGGCTGACCTTCTGGCAAAACTGCCACCAGAACAGCTCGGCATGAAACCAGGAGAAAAGCTGGTGCGTCTTTCATATCTGGACAAGACCGTGTCTGAACCGCTTATCTCATCAGTATCACAAAAGTTCAGCATCATCATGAATATCCTTTTTGCCGATGTTGAACTGGTTACCGGTTCGCCAATCGGTGGCACCTGTGGAATTTTCAGCGGAGAAAAGCAGAACATCGAAAATGCGCTGCAGTGGCTAAGAGATAAAAACGTTAAAGTAGAGGTGTTATTAAATGCTTGATATATTAAACGCCATCATCCCGAATGTTGTGTCAAAACCTGATGAACTGTGGGTCAGCATCTGGCAGACCATCTATATGATGGTTGTAGCAGGTTCCATTGCCTTTGCCATGGGCATGTTTTTTGGCATTGTGCTGATTGTGACCAAACAGGGAGGTATTTTAGAGAACAGGATTGTTTTTGGAATCCTCGACAGGCTGATTAACATCTTTAGATCGATCCCGTTTGTGATCCTGCTTGCCGCACTCATTCCATTTTCCCGAATCATTGTTGGTACCGCAATCGGTACTACCGGTGCAATGGTGCCACTTGTAGTAGGAACAGTTCCTTTCTTTTCCCGTCAGGTCGAGAGTGCGCTGTCAAGTGTCGACAAAGGACTTGTGGAAGCAGCTACCTCGATGGGCTCCAGTCCTTTAGGCATTATTTTCCGAGTTTACCTCAAAGAAAGTATTCCTCACCTTGTTAGAGTAACGCAGATCACAGCCATAAGTCTCATAGGTCTTACCGCCATGGCCGGTGCCATTGGAGGCGGTGGACTTGGTGACTTTGCCATCCGCTACGGACACCAGCGCGGACAGACTGATGTCACCTACACAACAGTTCTGGTGATCCTGATTATGGTCAGTCTGATTCAGCGCGGCGGAAACTATATTATTAAGAAAACAACACATTGATAAAGGGAATGAAAATGAAACAGACAGATTACCTGCCGGAACATTCGGGCAGAAACGGCTGGTTTGAGACCTCCCGTTTTAAAAATCATAAATTCAACGACCAGGAGGAAATCCTCAAGGACTATGATTATATCGTGGTCGGGGCAGGTTTTGGCGGCGTAAACGCAGCATTCAGACTAGTCGAGAATGTTCCCGGGGCTTCAATTGCCCTGATTGACGCCTTCCCAATAGGCTACTTTTCCAGTGGTCGTAATGCAGGTTTTATTATCGACGTTCCTCATGGAATTGTGGGAGATCCTACTTTCACCTTTGAAGATCAGCAGTGGCGTTTCCGTCTTAATAAATTTGTCATTGCCAGGATGGAAAAAATCAGAGCTGACAACAATCTTGAAATCAACTGGCATAAGCACGGCATGCATCAGGCTGCGCATCTTAAGAGCAGTCTTAGCTACCTTAACGAACTGGCAAAATTCCTCGATACCATGAAGGCTGAATATCACTGGTTTGACAAAGAGGAAACCTCGTCACGTCTTGGTACCGAATTCTATTTTAAATCGCTTTACACGCCGGGAACCATCCTGATGAATCCGTCTGAAGCGGTAAGAGGTCTTGCCACTGTACTGCCTAAAAATGTACAGGTGTTTGAGAACTGTCCGGTAATCAATGTTGAGGAAGGAGAAATTCCTAAAGTTACCCTGGCAAATGGTAAGGTGCTCTCCTGCAAAAAAGTCATTATGACCGTCAGTGCCTTCTGTAAGAATTTCGGAGTTCCAGGATCACAGAATATTTTCGGCATTCACAGTTTTGGCGCACATACCAGGGTTCTTACCGACGAGGAAATAAAAACCCTCAACGGAGCAATTCCTTTCGGTATCACCGCCGCCCACCCTGCCGGTGCGACCCTGCGTTACTGCGACAGACGTCTGTATGTCAGAACCGATATCACTTTTGCCACCCACATAAACATCGCCACCGAGCGACTCTACAAGTCCATTTACAAGTTGCGCCGAGCCTTTAATAACCGTTGGCCGCAGTTAAGTCACGTAAATTTCGAATATGTCTACGGCGGTTTTATTCCTTTGACCATGAATACTCAGCCACTGTTTGAAAATCCTGGTAAAAATGTATTTGTCGGAGCGGTTGGTGATGGTAGCGGTGTTACTCGTGCAGCAACCACTGGTACCTTCCTTGCTGACTGGGCATGCGATATAGACAGTGAGGAACTGCGCTATATCAAAAAGACTTTCAAACCAAACTTTGTACCTCCAGAGCCTTTTAGAACCATTGGCGGAACAGCTCGCCTTATCTGGGAGGATATTCACGCCAGAAGCGAAATCTAATTCCTATAGGCAAAATTGGCGGAGAGTGAACTACATTCGGCAATAAATTGCCGAGCATCCTGCTGCGACAGCAGGTTTTTAATTTGTCCGTCGTGGCCTCGTAGAACTCAGTCACTACCGAACAGACGGGCTCATATACCGCCACTACCGCTAGAATTTTTCTTACACGGTTACTTTGTTCAGGGAAGACAGATTTCTGTAGCTTATACCTGTTTTCCCAGTATTCTGAATATAAAGACGAAGAATATTG
>JAGBLM010000101.1 GCA_017635415.1 Succinivibrio sp.
CTCATAACAGAAACAACTAAACGCGATAGAATGTTTCTTAAGAAGATCGGTTACTACGGTGAACTGTAATGATACTGTCAAAGCATAATATATGCCTGTTCACCTAAATATTTAACAAGTGACCTTTAGCCTACTTTCAGGGATGAACTGTAGTCAGATTGTTGAATTTGCTCTTTGTTGCGCCATCAGAACAGTTCGGTCTTACCTTAACGTTGAGGGTTAGGCGCGATGGTAGGGAAGATTGGCGTATATACTCCAGGCTCTGTAAACCGTTTCGGCAAGAAAGATTCTGACCATAGGGTGGGGCAGGGTAAGTTTTGACAAAGACCATAACTCATCCGCCTTTTGTCTGATTTCATCAGTAAATCCGTTGGGTCCGCCGATAAGCAGCACCACATCAGAACCAAGACTTTGCCATGATCCGACTTTTTCAGACAGTTCCACAGAGGTGAACTGTTTTCCTCGTTCATCAAGCGCTATGACATAACATTTTTTCGGCAGTGTCTGTAGGATTAGTTTTGCCTCATCTTCCTTTGCCTTTTCTTCGCTGCCTTTTCTCTGTCGTTTTACCGGAGCTATTTCCTTAAGCTCAAGTCTCATTTCCGGAGGAAAGCGTTTCTGATAATCAGCAAATGCCGTAGTTACCCAGGTAGGCATTTTGTTACCAACGGCAATTATTTCAATTTTCATCAGGCAACCTCAAGATTGTCTGCAGCCGCCATGCAACGGTAAAGATCTTCAAGTGCATAACGTTCCCTATATTCTGGCTGCATAATGTGAATCATGACACTGCCAGTATCTACCACTACCCACTGACCAAGTTCCTGTCCTGAGATGGTGATCTCTTTTAAACCATGTTCGTAAAGAGTCTGGGACAGTCTGTCGGCAATAGCACTGACGTGACGGTTGGAGGTACCGCTGCAGACTATCATGTAGTCGGCAATAGAAGATTGTCCTTTGACATCGATACTGATGAGGTCATGGGCCTTAAGATCACAAAGACTTTCAAGGCAGAAGGAAAGTAGATCATCGATGGAATTTTGGTGGTTAGTCTGTTGCAATGGATACTCCTGTTGGGAAAAGTCATAATGCCTAGATTCTACTGCAAAAGGCACCAAAATTCCGCCCGTCAAAGAGTCATCTTTTCGTAAATAAAAAAGGAAGACACTGTAACAAAAGTTAATTATCAGAATAACGTTATGTATTACAAGTAGTTACTGATAAAATGCCATCTTGATACCGAGAAATTGGACGGACTATACGAATTAAAAGACCTTTTATTATCATAATGTTACAATAGACAGTCTATCATTGGACAATTGTTGTTATGCTCTGTGGAAAATTGAATTAGCAGTCAATAATCAGTAGCAGAAAAGACAACTCGTTAATTCAACGCTATATTTATAAGCGGAGAGTCAGATATTCGATAAATTCTGCTTCTGTGATAAAACTGTGTTACATCACAAAAAAATAGATTTATCTATATGACTTATTAGTTATTTTTTACTATTTTGTAGTATATGTGAAATGGTAAACAGTGATTTACAGATATACTCTACTTGATAGTGTGAGAGGAGGGTAAATATGCCGACACCAGCAGCAACTTTACTTAACGCAACTGCGACAGGAGATGTCGTTACGGCACCGGGTTCTCCGATGAATCTGGTAAATGGTATTCCTATGGCATGTCTTGGCGATATAGTAGCAGGACCGGTCTGTGTCGGAGCTATATCCGTTACAACCGCTGTAACACACCTTATTAAAGGAAGACCTGCAGCCTGTCTGACATCAGTTGTGGCAGGTGTAAACCCGGTCGTAGGTGCACCTGTTGCTACGGCACTTGCAGTCTGTCCTAACATCAATCGCATTGTTTAGTTTTAAACTAAAGCGAGCACCGTTATGGTTCACCATAACGGTGCGGATGCAGGAATTTGTGTTTAATTATTGTCCGTCAATGAGTTATGAAGTGTGAAAATATACGAAATCGTTTAAGTTTTTCATATACGATCACGTTATTAGCTTATTTATTAGGGTAGCATTTAGAAAAATACCAAGAAAATTAGGGGCATCCATGGAATTACCTGAGACAGAAAAGTTACTCACTGAACTTCCAGACAACAGAGTAGGCGAAGACTGCGAGTATGATAATGCCTACATGCAGATGGATGAACTGGCGGTACCTGTAGATGCCAGTGAGATGGGTGATTCTATCGTAGAAGGAAGGGATGCCGATTTTAAGACTCTGTTTGAGAATGCCAGTTCTTTATGGGGAAGGACACGTGACCTGAGAGTCGCAACATATTATACTATTGCCGCTTTCTGTAATAATGGTCTGACCGGTTTTAAACAGGGTCTGCAGATGATCGATTATCTTGTTTCCAATATGTGGGATGTTTTCTACCCGCAACTGGATCCTGATGATGATAATGATCCTACAGAGCGTATCAATATTCTGAACATGATTTCGCCGGCAGCAGGATCATTCAGTGACCCGATAAAGTTTATTAATCTCTTCCGCAAAGTTAAGTTGGTTGATTCCTTGCCGTATACCTTGAGGGATGTCCTGATTGCTCAGGGTATGCTGGAAAGCGCAGATGAGCCTGTTGATCTGGTGATGCTGCAGGGACAGATGAGATCTGTTCCTTATGAAGAGATTGAATCAAAGGCTACATTGCTTAATGAAATTCAGGCATTGTTGACCAAGATTGCCGATGGCATGAACGAGAAGATCGGCGACTACGGATATATCAACTTTGAGAGTCTGAACGCTGAGTTAAAGCAGCTTAAAAAGGTTTATGACACTTATACCGGAGGCGCTCAACAGGATGATGTTCAGGAAACTGATACCCAGAGTGGGACTGTTGGAGCACAGGCTACTGATGTTGCGGCGGTTCCGGCGGCTGCAATGGGTGGAGCTTCGGCAGGCATTGTTAACGTTAAGTCGTATCGGGTGACCAACCGAGATGATGCTTTACTGCTGATTCAGAAGTGTGCGGATTATTTCGCGAAAGCAGAGCCGACCAGTCCTCTTCCATATTTCTTGAAGAGAGCATTGCGTATGGCCGATATGAATTTTATTGATATTTTGGGCGAGATTGACCAAAACTCATTAGAAAAAGCTAGAGAACAGTTAGGTGTCATTGTGACCCCGGATTAGGAGGAGTAGCTCATGGCTAAAAGTTCCCAGAAATTTATCGGGCAGAATAGAGCCCCACGTGTTCAGGTTGAATACGATGTTGAACTGTACGGTGCAGAGAAGAAAATTAATCTGCCGTTTGTAATGGCTGTTATGTCTGATTTATCTGGTAAACCATCGGAACCGCTGCCACGTGTTGAAGACCGTAAATTAATGGAATTTGATGCAGAAAACTTTGATGACCGCATGCGTAGTATCGCGCCTCGTGTTGCATTCCAGGTACCGAACGTTATGACCGGAGAAGGCAACATTGCTGTTGATATGACTTTCAACAGTATGGAGGATTTCAATCCTGACAAGGTTGCAGAGAAGGTTGATGGTGTAAAGCAGTTGCTTGAGGCCCGTAAACAGTTAGCAAACCTGTTAAGTTATATGGATGGTAAGACTGGTGCTGAGGAACTTATCAACAAGATCCTGTCAGATCCTGCTCTGCTCAAGACATTGGCTAGCAAGGCAAATGAAGCCCCGGCTGCACCTGCAGAAGAAAAGACTGAGGAGTAATTAAATGACCGATAATGCAACACAACAACAAGCCGGTGTTCTTTCTGAGTCCATGGAGATGTCGGATTTCGACAAGCTCCTTAATCAGGAATTCAAACCAAAATCAGAAGAGGCAAATCAGGCTGTAAAGGGCGCTGTTCAGACTCTTGTTACACAGGCTCTGCAGAATGCTACCTTAATTTCTGACAACGCAGTAAAGACTATTGAGGGTATTATTTCTGAACTGGACAAGAAACTGTCTGCTCAGGTCAACGCCATCATTCACCACCAGGACTTTGAACAACTTGAAGGTGCTTGGCGCGGACTTAACTATCTGGTTACCAATACTGCGACCAGTACCTCAATGAAGATTCGTGTGCTGAACATCAGCAAGAAGGACATCACCAAGACCCTGAAGAAATTTAAGGGTACTGCCTGGGATCAGAGTCCTCTGTTCAAGAAGATTTACGAAGACGAGTACGGTACCGCAGGTGGTGAGCCAATCGGCTGTATAGTAGGTGACTACTACTTCAACCAGACTGCTCCTGATATCGAACTGCTCAAGGGTGTAGCTCAGATTGCTTCTGCTGCTCACGCTCCGTTCATTTCAGCTGCAGATCCATCAATGATGAACCTTGAGTCATGGCAGGATCTGTCAAACCCAAGAGATATCTCAAAGATCTTCTCAACTCCTGAGTATGCTGCTTGGCGTTCATTCCGTGAATCTGACGACAGCCGTTATATTGCGCTGACCTTGCCACGTGTCTTGAGCCGTGCACCATATGGTCCGGAGACCAACCCTGTTGAAGGCTTCAACTTCGTTGAAGATACCGGCAACGGCAGTTCAGATAAATATAACTGGATGAACGCAGCTTATGCTATGGGTGTAAATATCAACCGTTCATTTGTTGACTACGGCTGGTGTGCTCACATCCGTGGTGTTGAGTCTGGCGGTGTGGTTGAGAGTTTGCCTACCCACACCTTCCCAAGCGATGATGGTGGTGTTGCCATGAAGTGTCCAACCGAAATTGCCATTACCGATCGTCGCGAAGCTGAACTGTCAAAGAATGGCTTCCTGCCTCTTATCCACTGGAAGAATACCGACTATGCCGTATTCTTAGGTGGTCAGACTGTCAACAAGCCGCAGGAATATGACAATCCTGATGCGACTGCTAACGCCAGTCTCTCAGCACGTCTGCCTTATATTTTCGCAACCTCAAGATTTGCTCACTACTTAAAGTGCATTGTTCGTGACAAGATCGGTTCCTTTAAGGAAAGAGCAGATATGGAGCGTTGGTTGTCTGACTGGATCTCTAATTATGTGACCTCAGATCCTAATGCTTCAGAAGAGGTTAAGGCCAAGTATCCGCTGGCTGAGGCCAAGGTTGTGGTTGAGGATGTTGAAGGAGCTCCTGGCTATTACAACGCCAAGTTCTATCTGAGACCTCACTATCAGCTTGAAGGTTTAACTACCTCTCTGCGACTGACTACTAAGATGCCTAGTGGCGCTAAGTAATGTAGAACTTTAACAAACTGAACATTTAAATGTTAAGGAGTAAAAATGGCTTCAAATTTCTTTGTAAAGATTGATGGAATTGACGGTGAATCAAGCTCCAAAGGTCACGAGAAGTGGATCGAATGCATCGGCTTTACCATGGGCTCTCTGCAGAACATTGGTGCAGGTCGTGCTACCGACGTTTCAGGCCGCGGTCAGTTTGAGCCGTTCGTATTCACTCACTTAGTTGACAAGGCAACTCCTAAGATTCAGCAGTTCTGCATGAACGCTCAGAAGATTGCCAAGGTTCAGTTCTGTGTCTGCCGCAATGTTGCAGGTGCTGAGGTTCCTGTATACGAGGTAACTTTAGAGAACGTCAAGATTAGTGAAGCTTCCATCAAGTCAGTGGTAGCCAACGGCATGAACGGTGCTGACATCATCGACAGCTTCGTAGGTGCTGACGGTACTGCCCTGCCAACTGAGAAGGTTGC
>JAGBLM010000102.1 GCA_017635415.1 Succinivibrio sp.
ACTTTCTGACCGCCTGCAAAAGCATCGTTACGCATGGCAAGACCTTTGTTGTAGATGAGCCTGCAACAGCCAAGAGACTGCTTTATTAAGTTCTGCTGTTCTTTGTTAGGGTACGCTCTAAACTTAACACCCTTGTTCATGTCAATATCTACGGCCTTGTTTTTTGAGTAAATTTATCTTTAGTATATAGTATCATTTGTATAGATGTCAGTCATCTATTATCCACAAACGAAAAGGTGCGGGTTATCATCCTCACGGTTAAAACCGTGCGTTTTCACACCCGCGTGACTTATAAGTCGTGATATGACCTGTTGACAAAAAACGACAGATACCGTCTTTAAGAAGACGTAGCCTACCTGAGGAATCAACTCCGTCGACTATCCCCCTAAAACTTCCTGTTTCGTTTTCGATGATAATTTCATGACCTCTGAGGCGATCATAACGCGCAAAATCAGCAAGAAACGGGGAAAGACCACATTGTGAAAACTCAGCACACATTGAGCGCAGCGCGCCGATAAGTCCTGCAGCAACCCTACTGCGGGAAAAGTTCAGATCTGATGCTTTATCCAACCAGGAAATTGACTCACTGTGTTTTGCAGGACGATGGATGTTTAAGCCAAGACCTATGACTGTCATAAAACCTGAGGTAGTCCTCAGCGATTCAATAAGTATTCCGCCAAGTTTAAGATTGTTTAAATACAGATCGTTCGGCCACTTGACCTGAATTCCTCTTAGTCCTAAGGACTCAATAAATCTGGCCACAGTAACTCCTGTTGCCACGGAAAGTCCGCGACTAAACCTCAAATCTGCAAAACTGTGGCACAAAGATAAGATCAGCTGACAGCCTATCGGACTGTACCAGTCTGTATTTCTACGACCTCTGCCACTGGTCTGCACTTCAGCAAGGAGAACATCACCTGACACCAGATTGTCAACCCGACGCAAAAACTCGGAGTTTGTTGAATCAATAACTTCAGCAATCTCGACTCTGCCCCTCCCCTTTGCTTCAGTGTAGATATACTCCTGGTCAAGCAGATCTAAAGGATAACGTAACTTAAGGTAATCACTATTAATTATTATTACCGGGTCGATGGCATTTATGGTCCTGGCGATTCTTTTGAGTGCCTCTTCAGACAAAGACGTTTGCAAAGACAAATTCTCATAAGATAAGGACAGACTCTGCTCTTCATTAAGACAGCGGAGAACCGCAAAAACCCCGCTTAGAGCTGACTCCATTTCAGTTCACCATCTTTGCCAAAAACCCGGACTTCCGGTTCAAGGAATATATCAAATTTTGTTTTAACCTCAGCCTGAATATATTTAGCTAAGGCCACAATTTCATGAGGACGGGCTTCCCCTCTGTTCACCAGAACCAGCGCCTGATGCTCCCAGGTACCGGCATTTCCGTGAGTGATACCACGGCAGTTGGATTTATCTATTAACCAGCCAGCCGCAAGTTTGAATTTGCCATCTTCAGCTGCATAAACAGGAAGATCTGCATACTCATTCTTAAGTTTATCAAGAACAGCCTGTTCTACTATCGGATTTTTGAAGAAACTACCCGCATTACCGACAACTTTTGGATCAGGAAGCTTCTTTCGACGTAGGGCTATAACGCGGTTTCTGATATCTGCATAGGTCAGCAGATCTTCATCCTGCAGTCCCTTATAGGTAAGACAAGGATTAAAGCCTTTAGAAAACCTCATGTTTACAGAGGTAATAAATAACTTCTGCTGCGGATTTTTCTTAAAGTATGAGGATCTGTAGCCAAAATCGCACTGTTCCCGATTAAAACACCCCTTGCGCAGAGAAAGCAGATCTACAAACTCGACCGATTCGATGAAATTGCCTATTTCCACTCCATAGGCGCCAATATTCTGTACCGGGGCCGCGCCAACAGTTCCAGGAATTGCCGAGAGATTTTCAAGACCGCCAATATTCTGAGAAACAAGTTTTGCTATCAGATCGTCAAGAACGATACCACCACCTGCTTTAACCAAGAAGGAATCCTGCTCCTCAGAAATCTCCAGATCTTTTATCTCATCGATAAGAACTGTACCATCATAGTCGTCTGTCAGTAATACATCGCTACCCTTTCCCAGGATAATAAACTTATCATCCCTGATTTTGGAAAGGTCTTCGACGCATCTTACTATCAGACCATCCTTTGAATAAACATGCAGACCGAAGGTGTTATATGCGGTTAAATCAAACATTGCTAGTAAAATCTTTCAATCGAGCCACCCAATCCCATGATCTTGCTTTCAATGTGCTCATATCCTCTATCCATGTGATAGATACGATCAACAATGGTAATACCTTCTGCTGCCAGACCGGCAATAACAAGACTTGCAGATGCACGTAAATCCGAGGACATAACCTGAGCCCCCTTAAGACCGGAAACTCCTGAACAGATAACGGTATTGCCCTTGATCTCAAGATGGGCTCCCATACGATTGAGTTCTGCTATATGCATAAAACGGTTTTCAAAAATCGTTTCAGTTACAGAACTCACTCCTTCTGCCAGGGCATTCATCACTGTAAACTGTGCCTGCATATCCGTAGGGAAACCAGGATGTGGTGCGGTTATAATATCCACAGGTTTGATCACCCTGCCTCTCATGTCCGCAGTGATACGATCACCATCAACATCTACAACCGCGTTTGCCTGACGCAGTTTGGTCAGCAAGGTCTCAAGTGTTGACGGGTTGGCCCCACAGCAGGACACAATGCCATGTGTGGCGATGCCGGCAATCAGGTAGGTGCCGGTTTCTATACGGTCGGCAACCACTGAATGCTCACAGCCGTGAAGTTTTTTCACGCCACAGATTTCTATGCGGGAAGTACCGTCACCTGAGATTTGAGCGCCCATTTTTCGCAGACAAACGGCCAAATCTACAATTTCAGGTTCCAAGGCAGCATTCTCGATAACCGTTACGCCATCAGCCAGTGCGGCGGCCATCATCAGATTTTCAGTTCCCGTTACGGAAACTTTATCCATAATGACGTGTCCACCCTGCAGACGACCGTTTGGAGCGACTGCCTTAATATATCCGTCCTCAAGCTGAATGTCTGCGCCCATAGCCTGCAGTCCCTTGATATGCAAATCTACGGGTCTGGCACCGATAGCACAGCCACCGGGCAGAGATACCTCTGCCTGCCCCGCATACGCCAGCAAAGGTCCTAAAGCCATGATTGAAGCTCTCATGGTTTTAACAAGATCATATGAAGCTACCTTGGAAGTAACCCCGCCTTTGAGCACAGCACTGTTAGTTGCAGCATCATATGAACAGGCTTTGCCAAGTTCAGTCAGAAGATGAAAACTGGTTTTAACATCTGCAAGATCCGGTACTCTCTTCAGGACAACTTCTTCATCTGTAAGTACTGAACAAAGTAAAATTGGAAGGGCTGCGTTCTTCGCTCCAGAAATTAAAACTTCTCCGTCAAGAGCCTTTCCGCCTGTAATTCTGAATTTTGCAACATTGGATGGAGATGTCACGATATCTGCCTTTAATTTTCCGCGTAATTGTTTTCAAAGATGCTGTATTCTAACCCATTTGCCAAATAACTTCGATAAAAAAACTCAGTCCAGTTTGAACGGTGTTGATTGGTAAACGTAATAATTCAGCCAGTTACCAAACAGCATCGAAGCATGGGATCTCCACGCACATGACGGTTTTAATGCAGGATCGTTAAACGGAAAATAATGCTCCGGCAGTCTTGGACTTTTATTGGCCTTCAGATCACGTCTGTACTCGTCTGCCAGCGTCGTCGCATCATATTCAGGATGTCCGGTAACATATACCTGTTTTCTGTCGGGGGAAACCGCCAGGTAAACACCGCTTTCCTCTCCTTCGGCAAGGATCTGCAGATCGGTGTGTTCATTGAACATACGAGTAGGAAAATCAATATAACGGGAAAAAGGCGCCAGAAAGGTATCATCAAAACCGCGGATCAGTGTATCAAAACTGCTTGCCGTCTGTTCCATAAAAACTCCCGAGAGTTTCTCTTCCCTAGGGACCATATCGAGATCGTAAAAAACCTTAAGACCGGCAGCCACCCCCCAGCAGGAGAATAAGGTCGAAGTTACGTGCTCTTGACTCCAACAGATGATTCTGGTCAGTTCTGACCAGTAATCCACATCTTTAAACTCAACCTTATCAAGAGGGGCACCTGTGACTATCAGACCGTCAAAATTCCGGTGACAAACTTCCTCAAAATTTACATAAAACTCATCAGGATGAGATTGAGGGGTATTGTGACTGATATGTTCTTCAATACGCAATAACTTGATGTTTACCTGCAGAGGAGTATTAGATAACTTTCTTAAATACTGAATTTCGGTATTTATCTTGTTAGGCATTAAATTTAGCAGCAGGAGATTTAAGGGACGAATATCCTGATGACTGGCACGATCCTCAGTCATAACAAAGACTTGCTCTCGTGCCAAAACCGCATTGGCAGGCAATCCATTAGGTACTTTTATCGGCATCTGTTCTTTCTTGAATTTGTGATCTGTATGATATCTGCTTAAACCAACTTAACTATAGACTTTAACGAAAAATCAACTTTCTGACAAGGAATACAAATGCAAGTTGAAGTCATTTCGACCGGTGATGAAGTTATAACCGGCATGATTACAGACACGAACGTCTCCTGGTTATGTCAGGAACTTCTAGATCTCGGAATCCAGTGCAAAAGAAGACACACTGTAGGGGATAAACTAGAGGATATATGCGAGCTTTTGACCGAGAGGTCGAAACAAGCTGATCTTATCTTTGTCAATGGCGGTCTGGGACCTACCAGCGATGACAATACCACGCGTGCTGCAGCAATAGCGGCTGGTAAAGAGCTCAAACGAATCGAAGAATGGGAGCAAAGAATAAGACTCTGGCATCAACAGCGAGGGCGCATAATGCCACCATCTAATCTCAAACAGGCACTGATTCCTAACACGGCCACCATGATAGACAATAGTTGCGGAACTGCATGTGGCTTTATGATGAAGATAAATAAAGCACTGTGTTTCTTTACACCGGGAGTGCCACATGAGTTTAAGGAAATGTTCAGACGAGAAATAAGACCTTACCTTATTTCCCACGTTGTCAACGACACCAATACGCAAGTCAAAAGGTTATTCCTTTTCGGGATAGCAGAATCTGCACTGCAAGAAAAGATGAATAAACAGCTTCTTCCAGCCTCAGTTATATTAGGTTACAGAGCTGCCTATCCTCTTCTTGAATTAAAGTTAATCGCCACAAATGCAGCAGAAGACGAAGTTCACAAGTCACTGCTGAACATTAGAGAAGTGCTCAAAAACTATCTAATCTGTGAAGACACCTTCGACCTGCCTGCAGCAATAGCAGAACTGACATACAATCAACCATTTGTTATATATGATAATGTTACAAGAGGATTGCTGGGAAACAGTCTCTCAGAAAAAATAAATATATCCTGCTATCTTGCCGAAGAAAATGAATTTTCACAAAAGGCCTTTGATTATCTGCGCAAAGAGCAGCACGAATTCTTCTTGGTCTTAAAAAGAAATGTCTTAAAAGGCGGTGTTGACGTTCTGTTCAAAGAAGAAAAGAGCGGCAGTGAATACCATTACCGGATTAACCTAAATATAACTCTAAAGGATAAAACCAAGGCTGCGTATACATTGTTTGTTGAAGGTCTTATTTACAGGATCTTAAAGAAATTACCGATTCTCTGCCCAGATAATTCCGAAATTGAGGAAATTTAAAACAAAAAAAGCTGTTGGAAACCCAACAGCTAAATGTCATAAGGATTGGCGGAACGGACGGGGATCGAACCCGCGACCTCCTGCGTGACAGGCAGGCATTCTAACCAGACTGAACTACCGCTCCACAGTATAGTATGCCTGGCAGTGACCTACTCTCACGCAATCGTACGTTGCACTACCATCGGCGCGGCTGCATTTCACTTCTGTGTTCGGAATGGTTACAGGTGGTTCTACAGCGCTATGGCCGCCAGGCGTATTCTTTTAACTTAATAACA
>JAGBLM010000103.1 GCA_017635415.1 Succinivibrio sp.
ACAAAAGAAGCTGCTCGATGGTGCAGGAAAGGGTGAAGTCCTCGAAGGGGATGCTGCTATTCACGCACTGATGGGCGGCTTGTAAAAATATTTTCCTTGCAGGCAGGAAAACCTAAAGGAGCTGTCGAACTAAGACAACGCCGAAGGAGAGTAGTGCGTAAAGGAGGGGCTAGTCATGGGTATCGTAGCTGGTATTATCCTGTTGTTGATGTTGGGTAGCTTGAAACTGACTGATTGCTGGTGGCTACTGCCTTTACTGGTTCTCCTTATGCTGTTGTAGTAGAAGGGGTGGGGAAGTATGTACGACAATATTGGCATAAAAAAACAAGCAATTTTCCTGTTGATTTTACTCTTGATGGTAGTGCTTGCTGTGAGTTATAAGCAACCACCCCCTGAAAAGTCTGATTCCAAACCAGAGATTACTGTGGAACAGCAAGAAGAAAGATACGCGGATGCGTTGGAGTTAGCCAAGCAAGGGCAGTGGGAATCCTGCTATAACAAAATCAGCATAGGTGAAATAAAAAATCCTATTGATAAAATATCCTATCTTTCATCTTACGCCCTTGCTCAAATGCACTATGCAAAAGGAACGGAAGAAGGGTATCAAAAAGCATGGCTGGCTCTCAAAAGAATCCCTGATTCTTACGAATGGGAATTTAAGGATGGACTGATTGGATTTAGACAATCTGCTCAAGAACTCTATGAGAGTATGAAAGCTACAAGAGAAGCCAAAGAAGCGCAGGAAAAAGCTGCAAAAGCCGCAGCCGAAGCCGAGAAGCGTAAACCTCCAATAGTAATTTCAGATGTTTGGATGACGCGGAACAGTATAGGTGTTCCAGAGATTCATGTGGTAGTGACTAATCAGAAGGAAAGACCTGTTAATGCGTTCACTTTTGAGGTAGAAGCCTTTGATGGGTACGATAGGCAATTAAGCAAATTTGGATTTAGTGATGAAGTACAAGGGTGTCTCTATCAGGAATCGACAATAAATCAGGGTGAAAGTTCACCTGGCGGCCATTATTGGACATTGAATGGATTTAAGAATGGGCGTAAGTTCAAAGTTAGAATTAGGGATTGCCATTTCACGGATGGAGGAACGTGGGCGGCAGATTCGCAAAACGATTCAGCTACCGAAGTAAGTTTATAATTTTATAAATAGCTTTCAAAAAAGCACGGCTGGAAACGGCGGTGCTTTTTTCGTGCAGAAAGGATGAAGAATTATGGCAAATGAAGTTCAGCAAATGACAGTTGGCGTAACACTGGAAATGGAAAACTTTCAGCGTGAGTTATTAAAACTCACGCTGGAACTTGAGAAACTACGAAGGGTTGACTTAGGTTTAGATGTCAACTCTATCAATAACATCAACAAAGTATTACAGAACCTTGCAGGTACGATAAACAGCGTGGCTAAAGGCTCAAAGGCAAGCATTGTTGATTCTGGAAAACTGGAAAAGACAGCCAGCGAAGCCAAAAAGGTTAGTGCTGAATTACAGACTGCGGCGAAAGCTGTAAAAGAATATCATGCGTCTTTTGAAAATCTGCTCAATACAAATAGCGATAGCAAGCTGAAAGCCAATGTAAAGCAAATGGAAGATGCGTTCAGTCGTGCAAAAAAAGCTATGGCTGATGCAAAGCTGGATAGCAAGGGGTTAGGTTCTTTGCCTTTAGTGTTCAGCACGTTTGACATAAAGCAGAACAGTGCGGTACTCAAAGAACAGCTTGCCAGTGTTGCCAAGGTAAATTCTAAGCTCCAGGCACAGATTGCTGATGATACGAAAGCTACCACCACGGCAAAAACTACTGCTGAAAAACAGGTACAACAGGCGGTACAACAGTCTGCCAAGGTACAGACAGAGGCAATCCATCAGACGGTAACAGATGAAAAACTCCGGCAGAGTGTGGTGAACCAGACCAAGCTACTGCTTACGGAACTGCGTAAAATCGTTGCCGCCCTCGGTGATGCCAGCAAGAAATCTACTGGTGAAGCTACTCAAAGCTATGAGCAGCAAAGCAAGGTGATTGCCGATTTGACAGCCAAGATAGGCGAACTGGCTAAGACCGCTGTACAGGCAGAACAGACGAAGCAGACCGCTGTCAATCAGACTACCAAAGCCTATGAGAGCCAGCAGAAGATGTATGAGCAGTTGCAGAAGAACATGGCAACTGCTCCTAACGAAGCCGCCTACAATGCCAATCAGCAGGCGTACCGTAAGGCATATAACTACCAAGCGACCAAGGATATAAACACGCCTGTTTCGGAGTACATGACTACGCCGTATCGTCAGGCGATATACAATCAGATTCAGTCCGCCTTGCAGGGCAAAGAGTTCCAGAAGTTGCTTGCTCTTGCTCCCACCGATAAACGTGCTAGATTCGATGAACGTGCGGAACGCTGGACTAAAGCGGTTGATTCTCTGACCGATGTTATGCCAGCCACCGTTGCGGCGTTGAAGTCGGCAACGTGGAATCCGTATGCTGACAAGGAAGGGTATTTCGGTGCATCTGCCGCTACTTATGCACGCAAGCCACGCAAGGAAGTGGCGGCAGAAGAAGCCAATATTCGTGCGG
>JAGBLM010000007.1 GCA_017635415.1 Succinivibrio sp.
TATATTGTTAAAGTATAACTAACCGCTTGATATTATATGTGGTTTTTAAGTCTCTTGACTGAGACTGGGGGTTTATTGTGTCGTAAGGATTTGAATCCTTACGAGGCTTTCATAAAAAAAAATGGCATTTGAAGTATCTTTACCCACTGATTCAAAAAAAAACCTGAGAACCTAACTCAGTCTGAGAATGTCTCATTTGCAGACTTGGGTGAATTCTCCTCATTAGGACAGTACATCATGGAGTGCCCTGATGCAAAACTGACCATGAAGTCAAAACTGTTCTTAAAGGATCTGCTCAAACTTACCGGACTTGAAATGTCCTTTGGCGTAATGGAACCAAACACCAGAGGACCTTTTGCTCACCGTCACAAGAATAATGAGGAACTGTACCTGGTACTCAGCGGCAATGGAGTGATGGAAGCAGACGGTAAGGAGTATGACTTAAAGGAAGGTTCGGTCATGAGAGTGACTCCTGCTGCTGTAAGAAGACTTTCCTCAGGTGACAGGGGACTGACCTACATCTGTATTCAGACCAGAAAGGATTCTCTTGAGGGGTATACCATGACTGACGCAGAAATACTCTGACAGATTTATCCCTGCTCTCCTGCAGTACCTTTTCTAGGTACTGCAGTTTACAAAGATAAGTTCAAAATAATATCTTTCTGTTTTACAGACTGTTTAAAAAAACACCTTTGTTGACTGCACTTTTATTGCCCAATTTCTCATTTTTTTAACAAAACTCGTTTTTTTCTCATCTGAAGGTATATAGTTAAAAACAGTTAAATTTACTGAGACTTTTCATTATGATTCTGTGCAATATGAACTCCTGGTGGCATCCTGCCTGACAGCGGGACCGGTGTTTATTGCCTGAAACAAACCCGCTGAATGCGGGTTTTTTCGTTTTCAGCGGTGACACTTTTTGGAGGTTTAATGAAAAACATAACTTTTAAGACCAGGTATCTGCAGGATACCCATCTTTTTTACAGAGATTTCTGTCACCACGAAAACACAGTACTGCTTGAATCAGCGGAAATAGTCGACAAATCCGGGGTGCAGAGTCTCATCGGCGTCAATTGTGCACTCAAGATCTGCTGCGATGATCTTAAGGTTACCGCCAGAGCTCTCAATAACAACGGACGTGCCCTGCTGAACATGCTGGCCAGAAGACTGCAGGTAAATGCTGACGGGGACAGTTTTTCCCTACAGTATCAAAGACCGCCCAAAGATCTTGATGAAATGACCAGACTCAAGATGCCAGGACCACTTGATGTGATGCGTCAGCTGCAAAAGATAGTTGCCCCGTGCAAGGACATTTTCATTGCAGGTGTTATCGCCTTTGACTTCATCAACAACTTTGAATACATCGGTGACGTACCTAAAGGACAGAATCCCTGCTCAGACTACACCTTCTACGTTTTTGATCTTGCACTTAGGGTCAATCACCTCAAAAGAAAAGCCAAGGTCACCGCTTTCTGTTTTGCTGATTCCTGCTACAGGGATATCGCTCTTGCCGCACTTGAACTAAGAGACAGAGTCGACAGTTATGATGCTCACGATACGGTGAACATCAGTAAAACAGTCAGACCGGAGATAAAGCCAGATCTTGATGATGAAAAGTTCGGTGCGATAGTCGGTTCCATCAAGGAACATATTCTCATGGGCGACGCCTTTCAGGTGGTACCGTCAAGAACCTTCAGTTACAGATGTACAAGACCTCTTTTGGCCTATTCATACCTGAAAAAACTCAATCCGTCTCCTTATATGTATTACATCAAAGATCGTGGTTTCACCATCTTTGGCGCCTCGCCAGAATTTGCCCTGCGCTTTGACAGCGCAAGCGGCGAGGTCAGCATCAGTCCTATTGCCGGAACAAGACAGCGAGGAGTAAGAGAGGACGGTACCATTGACAGAGAACTTGACAGCAGAATCGAACTTGAACTTAGAACTGACCGCAAGGAAATAGCCGAACACCTGATGCTCGTCGATCTGGCAAGAAACGACCTGGCACGTATCGCCAAACCGGGCAGTCGCTATGTTGACAATATGCTGCATGTGGACAGATACCAGTCAGTGATGCACCTTGTTTCGGATGTGCACGCCACACTGCGTGATGATCTTGATGCCTTCCACGCCTATCAGGCCTGCATGAATATGGGCACGCTTTCCGGGGCCCCAAAAATCATGGCCCATGAACTCATCTACCGCTATGAAGGTAAAAAGCGCGGTTCCTACGGCGGTTGCATCGCCATTCTGGATAGTGACGGCTCATTTGATTCATGCATCACCATACGTTCCGCCTTTGTTAAGGAGAATACCGCCTACGTTCAGGCTGGCTGCGGTGTCGTCTTTGATTCAGATATCGGGGCCGAGTGCCAGGAAACTGTTAATAAGGCCCGCTCCGTGTTAAATGCTCTGGCTCTTGCTGCGGAGGGATAAAAAATGTCAGACACCATTATATTTATCGACAACTTCGATTCCTTCTCCTACAACCTTGTGGACGAACTCACCGTGCTTGGAAATGAGGTTCTGGTATATCGCAATGACGTTGATCCGAAAATTATCAGTGATACTGCAAAACTGCAAAAAAGTAAGGGTAACAATGTGGTTCTGGTATTATCTCCAGGTCCATCCCGCCCAGAAGATGCCAACAACCTGCTGCCGATAATAAGACAGAATCTCGGCGTCTACCCGATGCTCGGCATCTGTCTTGGTCATCAGGCCTTAGGTCTTGCCCTGGGCGGCAGGGTAACAGGAGCGCCACAGATAGTCCATGGCAAGAGTTCTATGATGCGGCACAACATGACCCTGTGTTTTGAGGGTCTGCCCAATCCCCTGAAGATAGCCCGCTATCATTCCCTGATTGTGGATAACCTGCCTTCTAATGTGCAGGTTCTGTCGACCTATGAGGAGATGTGCATGTGTCTGTACGAACCGCAGTATCAGGTCCTCGGTTTTCAGTTCCACCCCGAATCGGTAATGACCACTTTCGGGCGAAAACTGCTTGCCAATGCCCTGACGCTTATTGCACAGGAATAAGGCATTTGCACTAACTGTGAGCAAAATTAAAAAAACTGTTTTCTTTGTTTTTATTTTATTCTAATATTTGATTAACAATTTTGTTAGAAGGATTTTTTCGATGATTGCATTTGTATTTACCAGCTGGTGGCACCTCGCAGGATAAGCGGGGTTTTCTTGTTGGTAAAGAAAAAATCATTGAAAGATAGAAGAACCCGCTTAAAGCGGGTTTTTTTATATCTGCCTAAAAGACCCGCCAAAGCGAAATCAGACTCAACTTTAGTAAAGGAGAAACTTCAGTTTTCTGAAGTTTGAAAACTATGAACGAGAAACTTGAAAAACTTTATACGGGCAAACATCTTGAGGCATCTGAAACCAAACAGCTTTTTGAAGACATTTTTGCCGGAAAACTTGATCCTGTACTCTTCAGTTCGCTGCTGACCGCGCTGAAAATGAACGGTTACACCGCACAGGAAATCGGCGGTGCCGCTAGCGCCATGAAAGAGGCAGCCGAACCTTTTGAAAGAGATCAGTCACTTGATGTCGGTGAAATCGTCGGCACCGGCGGAGATAAACTCAAAACCATCAATATTTCCACTCTCGCAGGAATCGTCTGCGCAACCCTGGGCACACATATTGCCAAACACGGTAATACCGCAGTCTCCTCCAAAACCGGAGCCTCTGATGTGCTGACCGCCTTAGGCTATGACATCCGCTGCGACAAGGATCTGACCCGTAAAAACCTCGAAGAGGAGGGATTCGCCTTCTTCTTTGCCCAGAAGTACCACACCGGTATGCGTTTTGCCGCCCCGATAAGAAAGGCCCTAGGCACCAGCACTATCTTCAATATCCTAGGACCACTTGGTAACCCTGCTCACGTCAACTATGAACTTTTAGGCTGCTACGACGTAAAAATGCTTGATGCCATGGCCCGTGCACTCAAGATCACCGGCGTAAACCGCGGTCTGGTGGTCAACGGCAACGGTATGGATGAAATCTCCATTTTCGGCCAAACCAATTATGTTGAACTGTTTGAGGACGGTCATCTTGAACAGGGTGTTCTGACCAATGCCGATTTCGGTATCAGAGGTGAGTTCAGTCAGAAACAACTTGAAGGCGGCACTCCTGAGGAAAATGCCACCACGGCCCGCACCATTCTCGAAGGCAAGGGAACCGATGCGCACAATGCCGTAGTCGCAGCCAATGCCGCAGGTCTTCTGCACCTCTCCGGCAAAGCGCCGGTCTACAAAGACGGCTTTGAAATGGCTATGGAAGTCCTCAAATCAGGCAGAGCGGCTGATAAACTTGACACCATCTGCCGCATTTCCAACGGTCAGTTTTAAGGATAAGTTATGCTGCACTGCGAAAAACTGACGGCTGAGGCTTTAGAGTTTGCAGGACTCAACCACGAGACTCTCAACGATACCGTCCTTGCCACCATCATCAACCGCAAGGTTCTTGATGTAAAAAGACTAAGACCGCGCGGAGAAAGAACCGTGCCGCTGTACTCTCTTACACGGGCGCTTGCAGATGGTGCCGGCCGTAACTTTATCTTGGAGTGCAAACAGTCATCCCCGACCCTCGGAGATTTCTGTCATGACTTCAACCTTGACAGACTGATTGAGGTCTACAGTACCAGAGCAGCCGCCATCTCGGTACTGTGTGAAGAGCACTTTTTCAAAGGCTCACTAAGTTTTCTGCGCTACGTCAAAGAACGCTGCAACCTGCCGGTCATCTGCAAGGATTTCATTATCTGTAAAGAGCAGCTTGAGACAGCCTTTATCGCCGGTGCTGACGCAGTGCTGCTGATGCTTTCTGTTTTATCAGAGGAACTGTTCTTAAACTTATACCGCAGGGCCCAGGAACTTGGACTTGAGGTTCTGTGTGAGGTTTCTGACGAACGTGAAGCACGGTTTGCCATTGAGCACCACATCCCCATCGTCGGGATCAACAACCGTGATCTTAAGACCCTGAAGATTGATCTTAATAACGCCAAAAGACTTTACCCCCTGTTTGACAGCAGCACCAGGGTTATTTCAGAATCGGGGATCTGCAGTCACTCTGACCTTGTTGCGCTCAAACCGGTTAAAAACTTTCTCATAGGTTCAGCACTGACCGGAGCTGACGATCTGCTCTTTAAAGCCAATTCTCTGCTCTACGGCACCAACAAGGTCTGCGGCATCACCACCGCTGAGGCACTGTCCTGTCTTATTAAAAACCACGTTGCTATAGCAGGACTTATCTTTGTCAAAAAATCGGCGCGCTACGTTTGCGTACAGAAGGCCTCTGAACTTATCGCCCTTGGCAGGCATGCCATAAGATTTGCCGGTGTCTTTTCAGATGCTGACAAAGACGAAATGGAAACCATTGCGGCAAAACTAGGTCTGCACTATCTGCAGCTGCACGGTCATGAATCAGTGGAGCTTATCAGGGAACTTAAACGCGATCTGCCAAAAGTGCAGATTATCAAGGCATTGACTGCCGAGCAGTCAGGTGATGAGAAAAACATCAGGACCTATCAGGAGGAAGCAGATCTGCTGCTGCTTGATTCCTCTACCCCAGGTTCTGGCAGACCTTTTGACTGGAGCAGGATCTCACAGACGGTCGATAAAAGTCGCACCCTGCTCTCAGGCGGCATCGGTCAGGACAATCTGACCGATGCTTTATCCTTAGGTTTTGCAGGACTTGACTTAAATTCAAAACTGGAAAAAGAAAAAGGCATCAAAGATCCGCAACTCATTGACCAGGCCTTTGAGGTTATCAACAGATTTTAAATAGGAGTTAATATGACTATCTTGAACCCGTTCTTTGGCAAATACGGCGGGCAGTACGTACCGGAAGTTCTTATTCCGGCACTCAACGAACTTGAACAGGCTTTCATTGAATCAAGAAACGATCCGCAATTCAAAACAGAACTTACCTGTCTGCTGAACAAATATGCCGGCAGACCGACCCCTCTTACCCTCTGCAGAAATCTGACTGCCGGCACTAGGACCAAGATCTACCTAAAACGCGAAGATCTGTTGCACGGCGGAGCCCATAAAACCAATCAGGTGCTAGGTCAGGCACTTTTAGCCAAACGTATGGGCAAGACCCGTATCATTGCCGAAACCGGTGCCGGACAGCACGGTGTTGCCACCGCCCTTATCTGTGCACTGATGGGGTTTAAATGCACCATCTATATGGGCGCCACCGATACGGAGCGTCAGAAACCCAATGTTTTCCGCATGAGACTGATGGGGGCTGAGGTTAAACCCGTCACCGTCGGAGCAGCCACCCTCAAAGAGGCCTGTAATGAGGCTCTGCGTGATTATGCAGCCAACTTCCAGAATACCCACTACATGATTGGTACAGCTGCAGGACCTCATCCCTTCCCTACCATCGTAAGGGAATTTCAGAAAATTATCGGTGAGGAGATCCATCAGCAGATCCTGTCCGAGGAAGGCAGACTGCCTGATGCCTGCATCGCCTGCGTTGGCGGCGGTTCAAATGCCATCGGCATGTTCACCGATTTCCTTGATACCACTGTACCGCTCTATGGTGTGGAGCCGGCAGGTTTAGGTCTTGACAGCCAAAAGAACGGTGCCACCCTTACCAACGGTAAGGAAGGAATTTTCTTCGGAGCCTACTCCTACAACCTGCAGACTGCTGACGGACAGATAAATGAGTCCTATTCCATCTCCGCAGGTCTTGATTTCCCGTCCGTAGGACCTCAGCACGCCTATCTTAAGGACTGCGGCAGGGTCAGTTATGTCAGTGCCACAGATGATGAGGCGCTTGAAGCCTTTGTGCTTCTTTCTCAGGAAGAAGGCATCATTCCTGCTATGGAATCATCTCACGCCCTGGCCTATGCCATAAAGAGAATGCGCGCCGAACCGCACAAGGAGCAGATTTTTGTGGTCAATCTTTCAGGTCGCGGCGACAAGGACATCTTCAATGTGGCCGCCATACTGCAAAGACGCGGCTGTGTCGATGATAAAGGCATTCATCCTGAAAAACTGAAGGCAGACAGATAAGGAGCAGTAAAATGAGTTTGCGTTTTGAAAACAGATTTGCAGAACTTGAAGCGAAAAAAGAAGGTGCCTTTGTTCCTTTTGTTACTCTTTGTGACCCTGATTATGACACCAGTTATGAAATATTACAGACCCTGATTGAAGCCGGTGCCGACGCCCTTGAGCTGGGCTTTCCCTTCTCAGACCCCTGCGCCGACGGACCGGTAATTCAGAAAGCCGATAAACGTGCTTTAAGTTCAGGTGCCAGAACTGATGATTTCTTCGCTCTGATTGCCAAAATAAGAGAGACTGACCCTCAGATCCCGATTTCTGTGCTGGTATATTCCAATCTGGTAATAGCAAGAGGCATCGACAGATTCTATGCCGATTGCGCCAGGTCGGGAATTGACGCGGTGCTGATCGCCGATATTCCTGTAGGCATGATGCATACCTGTGACGATTTTGTCTCCTGCGCCAGAAGACATGACATCGATAATGTCCTCATTGCCCCACCCAATGCCGATGAAGCAACCCTGCAGGCCGTCGCAAAGATCACCCGTGGCTATACCTATGTGCTCTCCCGTTTCGGCATCACCGGCACGGACAATCAGTTTGGTCGTCCCGTTGAGGTTATCAGACGTCTTAATGAACTAGGTGCCGCCAAACCGCTTCTGGGCTTTGGCATATCAACACCTGAGCATGTAAAAATGGCGCTTGAAACAGGAGTTGCCGGAGCCATTGCAGGCTCTGGAGTCGTCAGACTTGTGGAAAAGAATCTTGGAGACAAAGTCTCCATGCTCAGAGATATTCACGATTATGTCGCGAAGATGAAGGCTGCCACCAGATAAAGGCAGACTGTTTTCTGCACACTATAAGTGCAGAAAACTCACGGTCTGATTATTTATCTGTAAACTGACTGCACAACCGCAGCAGGAGAACGACTGCGACCGTTTCTGCTGTTCTGTTTACAAACAAAAATTAGACTTTTGTCAAATTTTTAGAAGATAAAAAATCAGAACTGTTTCATAATATTATAATTTTTTCGAATTCTTAAGACAGTTATCACTTTGTGAGTCCCAAGTTTTGATGAAACCCAGATGATTGCTCTGCTTAAGATCTGCTTTAACCATTTAGTACAGACACAACATAAGATAAGTACATCATGAATAGAAAAAACAGCAGTAAACTCTCTGTTTCACCAGTTGACTTTATAAAAATAAATAAGTGCCAATCCTCAGGTTTTACCCGTGGCTGCAGACTTTCCTCTCTGGCTCTTGCGGTGACTCTGATCATAGGCGTTACATATCCTGAAAGTGCCTATAGTGACATAGGCTTATCACCAACTTCTATTGATCAGGACGGAAATGTTATACCAAATCAAAATTATGACTTGGTGGGTAAATTTTCTAACGGTGAATCGAACGCCCGCCTTTATATAAAAGACTCAACATTGACTTGGAAAAGTTCAAGTCCTCATCTTTATGCAGGACATAATGAGAATGGCGATTCTTCAGGCAACATTCTCAGTATAAGCAACAGTACTCTGAAATCTGATGATAACCTATATAGCATTGGTATGTCTGCAGGAGAAGGCGGAAATGCCAATAACAATAAGTTGCTTGTCGAGAATACCATTTTTGAATATGATGGATGGATAGCAGGAGGGGGAGGATATGGTGCGGCAAACAACTCAGACTCTAATACAGTTGAGCTCAAGGGTAATACCTTTAACTCTTCCTTGATTGTATATGGGGCACTTATATTCAATAGTACAGATGGTCATGCCAACGAAAATAAAGTACTTATTGAAAATTCACTTATAAAAGGTGATGATAACCCCAATTCTTCATCCGAGTTTTATGGAGGATATAGTAATAATAAAGCGTCTGTTTCCAGTAATGAAGTAACCATCAGGGACACCAGGTTTGAGAAAGATGCTAAAATCTACGGTGGACAATCAAAAAAAGGCAATACCTCGCATAATACTCTGAATATCAGCGCACAGAACACTGATTCTGCCTTTTTAGGGAACACTGAACTTTATGGTGGTTATGCAGCCAAGGACGGGAATGATAATGAGGGTTCTGCAACCTACAATACGATTAACCTCAGAGGCACGACTTTTGATGCGGATGTAAGCATATACGGTGGAAGCTCAAATAAAGCTGAAGCCTCCAACAATATCGTGACTATCGAGAACAGTGCCTTTACGCAACAGGTATCAGATCCTGCGAAAGTACTAATTTATGGTGGTCTAAGTCACACTGAAGGAACAACTCAAAAAAACAGTTTAGTCGTCAAAGACTCTTCTTTTAACGGGGCCAGCATATTCTACGGCGGCTATTCCGAAAATGGAGATTCCCTCGACAATGAACTTAGTATCACCAACACCACCTTTAATGAGCACGCTCAGTTAGTTGCCGCCAAAACA
This sequence comes from Succinivibrio sp., assembly GCA_017635415.1. Lineage (GTDB taxonomy): Bacteria > Pseudomonadota > Gammaproteobacteria > Enterobacterales > Succinivibrionaceae > Succinivibrio. The sequence continues at coordinate 9,439 of JAGBLM010000007.1, forward strand.
GAAAAAGGATCGGCTGAAGGCAATAAAGTTACTGTTTCTTCAGATTCAAAGAGTACCGCAGGCAATCTGTACATAAGTGCCGCCTTGGCAACAAACGGCAACGCAGACAAAAATACCGCGGCTGTCTCTTCTCTGAATGTCACAGGAACTCTCACCACCAGAGCGGCGGAATTATCTACTGGGGAAAATGCCAGTTATACAGCAAGCGGCAATACCCTGTCCTTAGATAACATCAGCACTACCTCAATGGGTTATGGTAACAGCGCTGTTCTTTTGAATGTTTGTTCTGCCGGTAAATCCCTTACCGTTCAGAACAACGAGGTCTATTTTGGCAATGTTGCCGTAGAGCAGGACGCCTTTGACATTGCTGCCGTCAAGATAAGTACAGGTGTTAGCAATGATTTTGCAACCACCGTCAGCGCAAGCGGCAACAGTGTGTATCTGTACGGACAGTCTGACCTTTCAAGAGCGCAGATAATCGGTGTTGAACTCAGTGGCAATAATCTGTCCACTTTCACGGTCAGTGACTTTAGTGGCAATAATCTCTATTTTGGCTACAACAATACCCCCTGGTCATCAACAGATTACAGCATCAGCAGAATTGCCTACTTTAACAATATCGTCTTTAACAACGCCGTTTTTGGCAAAACCATTACTGTTGACCGTTTCTCCGGCAGCTGGTCAGAAGATAACAAGGACTACAGCGGTGTGACCTATGTCGATGCCTCAAATGTTGCCTTCAGTGGTGCTGATACTATTTACAGTGGTGACAGCTACAAGATGCTGACTGTCAGCAATATGGAATCAGGAAGTCTTGCTCTTACCTCCACAACCTCTCACTACACCATAGGCACAACACTTGAGGGTGATGCCACGGTAAGTCTTTCTGATGAAAACAATGACGGAACTGACGATACGGTAACCTACACGGTAACAGGCGGTCAGGCACGACCTTCGGCCGACCCTGCCTCCTCAGATCCTGCAGGTGACCAGAACAGACCTCAGCCACAGACCCACGATGCGGCCATGGCCATGTCCTCAGGTACTGTAGCCCTTAATCAGGGTGGTGATACCACTTCTGCAGCCGGCTTCAATCTGGCAAGTTCAGGAGTCTCAGGCATGCAGTCCTTCTCCTCCGTAGGAGGTGGTTCTGCCAGAGCAGAAACAGGCTCTCATGTAACCTTAAAGTCCTTAAACTTCTCGGTAGGTATTGGTAACAATGTCAGCACCGACTATGGTCAGCTGTCAGTAGGTGCCGCCTTTGAGGCAGGTTACGGCAGATTCAAAAACCATTTTGATGCCGGAGCTGCTGAACCTTATATCAAAAAGAGCGGACATGTCAGTTACTACGGTACGGCAATTGTCTCCTCCTTTGCCTTTGACAATCTCTGGCATATCAATGGTGCCTTCAGGGTAGGTAGGATGAAGTCCTCACAGCGCAGTGCCCTCTACGATCCTCATACCAAGCAGACCTATGATATGAATATCAGTTCTTTCTATATCGGTACGGAACTGGGCGGCGGCAGGGTCATAAAATTCAGTGACAGGGCCAGTCTTGACCTGTATGCCAAATACTTCTTCCTCTATCAGGATGGGGACAGCTTCAATGCCGGTGGTGAATACCGCTTAAAGGCGGTCAAGAGTCATAGACTGCGTGTAGCAGGACGCATGCAGCATGAACTGTCAGCAGTTACCGCACTGTACTACGGACTTGGCGCTGAGTATGAGTTTGACGGCAAGTCACGACTCATTGTCGACGGTCATGAGGCAGAGCCGTCAAAGACTGACGGACTTCGAGCCTACGGCGAACTTGGTATTGCCCTAAAGCCTGAAAAAGGTGCGGGACTCGGCTTTGAGTTCGCACTCAAGGGACTTGCCGGTAGCGGCTACCGTGGTGCCTGGCTGAGTGCTGACATCAAGTACACTTTCTGAAACTGAACTAAGAGTTAATCCTGACCATCCCAAATGAAACTGTTTCATTTGGGATTTTTTCTGATGTTATGTCAGCGCGTTGGAAAATCTGATGACATCAACTTCTGAATACGATCATCTGTAGACACCAGATCTCTTATCTTTGAGTATTCTATCCGTATTCTTCAATGTCAGACTTCACTGACAATCCAAACAAACCTGTTATATTCTGCGGTCAGAGCGATGAGAGCTGTTGAGAATCAATTCCTGCGCAACTAATTTTCAGGATGTGTAGAGATGTTTCCCAAATTCGATATTGTTTTATGAATCTATCAACTTACAATATCTTGATCTCGGATCAGCATAAAAAACGCAGAAAATCAATTTTCCTCCCATCATAGGCAAAAGACTATCATTCCGTATAGCATTCTCTTAAGTGATATCTTTTAACTGTTTTTCAATGAGAAAATGATAACAGTAACTACGATATTCCTCTCCTTAACAGATGTCTTTCTATAATAGAACTGTTAGTGGAGAAGTCTGTTATGAAAGAAACAGCTCAGTCTGAACATATAGAGCATTTTCTAGAACAAGTGTTAGTTGTACTGCTCTGTGCTGAGAGTTGTCTTTCCATTTTTCCTTGAATTGATTTCTATTTTCATTTTGATTTAAAAATAATTTGTCAGAACGGCATTTATACTTGTTAAAAGTGCATTATTGCTTTGTAAATTTAAATATATACTTATTAAATTGTTTATATTACTTGTTAAACCATTATTCTTGTTTTGTATATTCATAAAGAACTTAAGATTCTTGTATTTTTACTTGTTTAAATTTATAATTTACTTGTAAAGTAGATATTTTTACTTGTAAAAACCATATATATATTCTTTCTAAATAAGAATTTTTGCTTATTAAAGTAATAAAGACAATTAAAGTTATTTCATCTGAAAGATAAAGAGGTTTTTATGCTTGAAACTGAATTAAAAGAACTTATTGAAAAAATTAAAAAAAGAAAAACCGAATTTCAAACAGTTGAACTTAAAAGTACTAATAAGGTGGAATATGACCAAAATCATGATCAAATGATTTATTTTTCATGATCACTTAGAAACCGAAATTCTGATACAGAAAGAACTTAATCTTGATACAGTCCTCTCCTAAGATTAGACCTTAACTTTCACTAACGTCTAGATCA